>JAKLIR010000030.1 GCA_022709505.1 bacterium
CTATGTACAAATTGAAAGACGAGAAGAATCTGCACAGCAAGAAAATAATCCACCCCACCCGGCTCGCGCTCACGGGCAAGGTCGTTGGGCCGGGATTGTTCGAATTAATGGAGCTTCTCGGAAAAGAGAAATGCCTGCTGAGAATCAACCGCGCAGTGGATTGGATAAATTCCTCGAAGGCCTGATCCCGTATAGGATTTTCTAACGGATTACTTCGTCTATTATCCCACCGCCGACAACTCGTTCGCCCGCGTAAAACACCGCTGACTGCCCCGGCGTAACGGCGAACTGCGGTTTCTTGAAAACGACTTTCGCGACAGCGCCGCTTACGTTGATCACTGCTTCCGCTTCACGATGGACATGCCTGATTTTAACCTTCAAAACATCTCCGTCTCGAAATACTTCCTCGTCCAATAATATGTCCTTAGCAATGAATTCGCTTCTTAATATTTCGTCCCTGAAGCCCGCTGTGATCGTGTTCGTGGAGGCGTCGATGGAAAGTACGTAAAGAGGTTGCGCGGCTGCAACACCGAGGCCCCTTCTCTGCCCGACGGTGTAGTGCGTGTAGCCCTTGTGGGCGCCGATTTTTTTTCCGCTCGAATCGATTATAGCGCCCTGCCCGATCGCCGGTACGGCGGAGTCGAGCAAGGATGTCAGCGACTGTTTGTCGGGGATGAAACATATTTCCTGACTATCCGGTTTTTCCGCAACGGGCAGTCCTTCCGTGAGCGCGATGTTTCTGACTTCCGTCTTGTTCAGCTCTCCGAGCGGAAAAAGAATCCGATTCAATTTCTCCTTGGGGATACGGTACAGAAAGTAGGATTGATCCTTCGCGGGGTCCGCGGCTTTCATTAGAAACGGGCCCGGATTCACTCCGATCCTCGCATAGTGGCCCGTGGCGAGAAAATCCGCGCCCATGCCAGTCGCCTTATCGAACAGAGAGTCGAATTTCAGCAGTTCATTACACCTCACGCAGGGATTCGGCGTCCGGCCAGCACTATATTCCGAAATAAAATTATCGATTATCTTTTCCCTGAGTTCCCGCCCGAAATCGAGAACGTAGTGGCTGACACCTATCATTCCGGCGACGCGGCGCGCATCGCTCACAGCTTCCGCTCCGCAGCAAACGGGGCGGCCGTCCGGCGGATCCGGAAGGTTGAAACACATCGTGACTCCCACGACTTCGTAGCCGCTCTTCTTCAAAAGAAAAGCCGACACGGAGGAATCAACTCCCCCGCTCATCGCCACGAAAACCACTTTGCCCACTCGTCGCCTCCGGTGTTTATTCCAAACCGCTATTAATAATAACACAACACGCGTTTTTTTCATCAACGCCCAATGTGGTCGTTTCGACTATGATAAAATTCATTGATATCTATAATAGTGATATGCGACATCTTCGGAGGCGATTGATTTGAGCGAACATTACGACATTCAGGCCGTTCATTGTTTCAGGCTCAACATACGAAAAAAGACCGCGGGGAAACCGGGGGACGCCGGCGCCATCGATAATATTCTGATAAGCGTGAACACGGATTCGGGGCTCATCGGCTGGGGATGCGCGGCGCCGTCCGGCATCGCTGGGGATGAAGCGATCAACCGCACGGAGGAAATCATCCGTGAAAAAATCGCGCCGGCTCTAATCGAATCCAGTGCGGCGCCCGTGAGAAAACTGCTCGACCGGGCAGCCGGTGCGGCTCAGGATTCATACTCCGCTCGCGCTGCTTTCGACATCGCGATTTACGACCTGTGGAGCAAACAGCACGATCGGCCTCTCGCGGACTTGCTCGGCGGTTTCCGAGACAATATCCCGACATCCATAACTGTTCATTCACACGAAGCCGGGAGTTGCGTCGAAGAGGCCGGACGGCTGGTTGAACAAGGGTTCAAGATAATCAAAATCATTGCGACGAGCGACTCCGAACGCGATATCGTCCGGATAAAAGCAGTGAAGAAAGAATTCGGCGACGAAATCTCCTTGTATTTCGATTGCGAGGGAAAATATTCCTCGTCCGCGGCCGAGGCGTTCGTTCTCGACACGGGAGGAGACCTTGCCTATATCGAGCAGCCTGCCGCTGGGAACGACATCGACGGTCTCGCGCAGATCGCCGCCACATCACCCGTTCCGGTCATAGCCGACGAAAGCGTCCGGAGCGCCGCGCAAGCGCTCGATGTTTTTCGAAGAGGAATAAATGTTATAAACGTGAAGCTAATGAAGTGCGGCGGAATATCGGAAGCGTTCAGAATTTGTGAAGTCGCACAGGCTTACGGCGCAAGCGTAGTGATCGGCGCCGGCGCGGAAGTTCCGATCTCCATCTCCGCGGCCGCGCATCTCGCCCTTTCTCACAAGGCCGTTCTCTTCTCCGACCTCTGCGGCCATCTCGAACTCGACCAGCACGCGGCGTCGAGCGGGTTGACCATAGATCGCGGCCTAATATCGATTAAATCCTCGCCGGGCCTCGGAGTGGAGATCAGAAAGAATTACCTGCGGCAGACGGAAAACACATGACTCGGATTTTTCACCGGAATACTGTGGGATAATCCTTTTTCCGAAACAAAAGCAACATCTGTATTCCAGAGTTTAGCCTATTTTTCTATCACGAATTTTTTCATAAACTGCTCGTATTCCGGAACGAGTTTATCAAAGTTAGACGTAAGCGCCCACCATGTAATCATGTAAACGAAATTGTCCGCGAATATTTCAGTGTACGCGATTTTCAGCGGCATAATGGCGAACCCGGAGAAAGTCGCGCGGCGCGCCGGATATCCCGCGATGGTCATCCGTTTGTCGTCGATCTTTTTGAAATCCTTCAGTTGTCCGCCCATGAAATCGACCATCTCATCTATCGGATCCGGAGCACTGGGGTCGTATTTATTAAAAGTGAAGACCGTGAAATTCGCGCCTGTCTGCTTAGTGTTCACGGCGGTGAATTCCGAGACGAATTGATTACCGAGATGAAGCCGCTGGAACGACCAATCGGCGTTCGGGCGGGTAACTTTATAGTGATATTTTCCATTAATGAACGTGTCGCCCTCTACGCGCCACATGTCGCCGGCGGGAGGCTGAACACCGGCGTCTCCCGTGAAAATCACGGCGAAAGCATTCTGATAATCGAGCACGCTTTCAGCCGAAGGCTTCTCCGGAACCGGCGGGGGAACAACCGCCGGCGCTTTCATCGACTGCCATAGTTCTTCCGTCACAGCTTTCGCGGTCTCTTCATCCGCTCCTATGAAAGAGACAACATCCTTGCCTATTATCGTAACATCAAAATATTTTCCATCCTTCAATTTTCCGAGCGCCCTTTTGAATACGCTTGAAAACAACGCGGCATGTTCGGCGTCGTCCCATGTCGTGTAAAACGCGGCGAAACGGCTGCCGTCTTCTTTTCTGAAAAGCAGGAACCGGTCCCCACCCCAACCTTCAGCGGCAGACTCGGCCTCTCCCTTGTCGGACATCATCGCAGAGAGCAAATTCCTTATTCCCCACTCTCCGAGAACATCGTTAAGCACGAGTTTCGCGCCGGGGATCGATTTATCGATATCCGCCCGCACTTTAATTTCCACAGGGTTGTCCCTTTTTTCGAAATACTTTTCCGGGTGAAGTATCTGCTCCGTGCTCAACGGGAGAGAAGAGTACGCACTGTTTAACAGGGGAAACCCGCCGGTCTTTCTCAATTCGACGGCGAAAGTTATGCCTTTGAGAAACGGGAACTTCAGGTCGTCGTAAACGAGCGCCGGGATTTCTTCGAGCTTCTTTTTATCCCTGAAAGAAACGAGCGGAAAGAATTGCTTCACGACCGCTTCCGGGTTCGGCAACCAAAGAACACTGACCCCTTGATTGCGAACGAGATATTCCATTGTCATCAGCGCCGCATCGCCATGGAGAAGAGCAAGCGCGGCTTCTTTTCGATCCGAAGACATCCCTTTATCTGAAAAAATCGGACCGATGCCGAAGTTGCTGTTCAACAACGAATAGTCGAGAACCCTCGAAAGCACGAAATCGGTCTCACCTACCTCGAGAGTCTCCATCGTTTTCTGGATCAGCGGAGAATTCCAGCCGGGGGTCACGGCGTTATCCGTAAAGAGTACGTCTCCCGAAGAAGGGTCGTACATGGCTCGCGGCGCAGCGGAGAAAAGACTTTCCGTTTTTTCTTCCGCCCCTTTCGGTGTCAATCCGAAAAAATCCCAGACAGCGAATTTCTTTCCAGATTCTTCCTTGCCATATCCGTAGAATAATTTCAAAGATCCCTCGAAATCCTTCATCGATCCCGCGTCGAGATGTTTGACCACGGGCTCGCTCTTGAAATCGATTCCTCTCAAAAGCTCGAAGGTTTCGGCGACCTGTTTTTCGATGTCCGTTGGGCCGGCGGCGTGCGCGATCGCAGTGACACAAAATAAAAGAGCGACAGCCAACGACGCTGCGGAAGCGAGTGTTCTTTTCATGTTTCTCCAATCACTTTCAGATGAGTTTTGTTTCAACCCGAATCTCCGTCGCGGTTCGGGAGCAATGGTTCAAATAGGCAAAAAACAAGTCTTTTGCCACCTTCGAAACATTACGTGCTTTCGACGACGAAATATTCATAGACGGTAAAGCTCACGGATATCTCCATCCCACACTAATTTCATCCATCAGCGGATCCGCGGAGCCTCACGGCAGATTCAAGAGACAAGCTCTGTTCGCCCGAATGAGATAGGCGTGGAACGGCATAAGTTGTTCGGCAAGTTTATAACCATCGGCGGAGAAATCGACGAATCCGCTCCCGAGCCAACCGAGAGATTTCGCATCGGCGACCTTTTGCGTTTCAGTTCCGAGCGTCACTGTGATGTCAGAAGCCGAGGCGGCGCTGAACGTCGAAATTCCGACTATGTTCCATCCTTCCTTGAGCATGATCGGTTTCAAGGCAGGTTGTGAACCCTGAACCGCCGCAGCGGCACGGAAACTGATCTTCTGATCGATCGGCTGCGAGAGGTTCAGCCATGTCTGCCGTCCACCCGCCGCCGTCCACGAGGTCGAGGGCGCTTTGAAATCCATGTCTGTTAGGTCGTACACCATGCTGGATGGATCGAAAAGAGAGGCGATTTGAGATCGCACCTGCGAGGGAAGATCATCTGGAATATACACGAGGTTCCAACCCTGCTTGAACGATATTTCCGCCGCCACGTCCGACACAACTGTCGTCGTTTCAGTAACCGTCGCCGGCTTCTCTTCATTTTTCACTTCCACAACCGCTACCGGCTTCGGCGCTGCGATCGTCACTACAACGGGCTGACTCTCGTTCCCTGCTACATCCCTGAACTTCACATACACATTTTTGTCTCCGTCTCCGGACGCGAGCGGCCACTGTTTCTTCGCTGTCAGTCGTTCCCACGTCGCCCCCGTGAAGTCAGCCGAATTCCATATCATCATATCCTTTATCCCGATGTCTGGGATTCCGTACGAGTGATCCAATCGTGAGAGATTGAGGATTTCGAGAGCGTCGGAATTATCACCGGCGGTAATCGTGAGCATTACATTGTCGGGACTATTTTCGATCTTGCTCGCCATCACAGCGCCCGTCGGAGGAGTCCGATCCAACACGACGTAATCGACATACGCCGGCGACTCCGTTCCGCCGCCCGCGGCCCTGTATTTCACGTACACAGCTTTCAGCCCGTCTTCTCCGTCAAGCGCCCAGTTCGCGCTGTTCGAAACCGGCTGCCACGAAGCACCCCTGAAGAATTTATCATTGGAAATCATCATTTCGCCGGCAGGCAGCTTCGGAGCGTTGTGGTTGAAATAATTCAATGAAAGAACTACGTTCGGATTGGAAATCACCATCGAAGCCGGCTTGTTTATAGCCACGGGAAGCTGGTCCGCGCCTCTTCCCACATCAAGCGTTACGACGCTTTTTACGATATTGTAAACCTCGTCATTGAAAAGGATCGTGGCGTGGTTGTATAGATTCGTGTTGATGTTCACCGCGCCGTTGAAGAATGCGTTTTCCGGTGGATAGATCGTGGTGTCGTCATTCGAGAAAACCGCAGTGTAGTCGATGGATGCGAAAGTAGATTTGTCGCCGTTCAGCATCTTAAGGAAATCGCTTCCGACCTCCATCTGCCGCGCGGCCATCCCCGGCCCGATCGAGGCGACAGTCGTGCCCCTGTGCGGCGTGCTGATAGTCACGAGATCATCTATGTACGCGGCGCCGCCGAGATTCTGCGCGTAATACCTCGCCACAAGCCCGCCCTCGCTGTGACATACTATGTCAACCTTCTTGGCCGACGTCCCGGAAAGAACCTTTTGTACGAATTCCTTAAGCTCCTGCGCGCTCTTCCGAACATCCTGCATCCCGGCGTCGCTTAGCGTGATTACATGAGTGGAATATCCTTCACTTTTCATTTTTTCAACATAGTAAACCCAGTTGATGTAGGAACTCACATCCCCGACTATCGAGCCCATGTAACCATGGACGAACACCACCGGATCCTTCACTTCTTCAGCCGCCATATAGCCTGTGTCTTTTTCGAAGAATCTCGCCGTCGCCGTGACCACGGCGCTTACATTCCCGGCGGCATCCCTGAATTTCGCGTAAACTGTTTTTTCACCCTCGCCCGCCGGCACGCTCACGTCCGCCGCGCCCGCCACGGGAACCCATGAAGCTCCGGCGAAATTCTGCGATCCGCTAATCATCATGTCTTTAGCGCCGATGCCCAAAATCCCGTATGCCTCGAGAAGATTCGTAACCTTGAATGTTCCGTATTTTTCCGCGTTGTCGCTGACTTCTATCTTCACGGAAATCTTCGCCTTTTCCGGATCGGACGCCGTGACGGTCAGCTTCCCCTCCGGCGCCGTGCGGTCGACAATTATGTAGTCGGCATAGGAAGGCGATTCGGAACCTTGATCCCCTTTGTATTTCACAAATACGCCGACCAAGCCTTCCTTTTCCTTTGAGATATCGATATCGCTCGAAGAGCTGAGAGATTTCCAAGAAGCGCCTTTGAAATCCGGATCGGTGGATATCAGGAGGCGGGTCGCCGGTTCCTGCGGTGCATAGTGGTTGCACGGTTTGAGATCAACAGTTAGCGAGTTGCCATTTGTTGACATACCTGTTTTCCTAATCGCCACAGGCCTTATACCTTTTGCGAATAGATACTTATAAGCAAGAGCGTTTTTCACGACCGTGTACGGATCAGGGTGGAACAGAATGCCGGCATGACCGAAAATTGTGTAGTTCACATTCACCGCACCGGCGAAGAATCCGTTCTTGCCGGGCACGACTATCTCGTCTCCGTGACTGAACAGTGCTGTGTATTCAATGCTTCCGGGCATCGTATCACCCGAGTTGAGTTCTTGAAGGAACGGGCTTGCCACTTCCATCTGGCGCGCCGCTTCTCCGGGTCCGATCGTCGCCACCGTCGTGCCGCGATGCGGCGTGCTGATCGTGACGAGATCGTCAACGTAGGAAACGCCGCCGAGGTTCTTTATGTAGTAGCGGGCCACAAGTCCGCCCTCGCTGTGACACACGATGTCCACTTTTTTCGCTTTCGTCTTGGACAACACGTCCGCCACGAAAGACTTAAGTTCGGCGGCGCTTGTCTTCACATCCTGAAGCCCCGCCCAGCTCAAAGTGATTCTGTAAACATCGAATCCTTCGCTCTTCAATTTTTCATAAATATAGGCCCAGTTCGCATACACACTCACGTCTCCGAGAGTGGAACCCATGTAGCCGTGAACGAGGACAACAGGCTCCTTATCCGGCTCGGAAATCATGCCGATGTCCCCGGAGGCGGGGTTGATCACTCGGACTGTATCCGTCATAACTCCGCTCTCGTTGCCGGCGCCGTCTCTCAATTTCACATAGACTGTTTTTGTCCCGGAACCAGAGCCGAGATTGACCACGGTGTCCTGAACGAACGGCTGCCATGTCGCACCGCTGAAACCCGGGTCAGTCCCTATCAGCATTTCCTTCACGCCGAGGTCCTCTATCCCATACGCGCTGAGAAGATTCCACCCCTTCAGCGTTTTGTAGTTGTCGCTGTTGTCATCGCCGTCGATATGAACTTGCACCTTCGCTTCGAGAGTCGTGTCCGGAACTATATTCACTTTTCCCTTCGGTCCCTCGGTATCGTAGAAAATGTAGTCCACGTACACCGGAGATTCCTTCGGCGAGAGGAAATTCTTTCCTTCTTTGTATCTTACGTAAACAGCTTTCAGGCCGTTGGAGCCGGAATCGAGCGTCCATGTTTTCGCGTCCGAGAAAGACTCCCAGTCCGCGCCGATAAGGAACGGGTGGTTGCTCACCTTCATCTCCCGCACATCATCCCCCGGATGGTAGTGGTTGAAGCGATTGAATTTCACCGTAACCACGGGGTTGTTCGTGGTCATCTTGCTCTTCACGATTCTTATCGGAATTGCCCTGTGCCCTTCTCCCACATCGTTCGATATCGCGCCTTTCACCATGTCGTAAACGGGTTCGTTGAAAAGGATTCCGGCGTGTCCGAGCAGATTGACATTCATGTTCACCGCGCCTTCGAAAAATCCGTTTTCTCCCGGAACGACTATCTCATCGTGGTTGCTGAATATCGCCGTGTAATCGATGTCTCCGGCGAGCGTGGGCTGAGTGTTAAGCTCCCTTATGAAAGGGTTGAAAATCTCCATCTGTCTCGACGCTTCTCCGGGGCCGATGTGAGCGACCGCCGTTCCGCGATGCGGAGTGCTGATCGTCACAAGGTCGTCCACATAAGAAACACCGCCGAGGTTTTTTATGTAGTAGCGCGCCACGAGACCACCCTCGCTGTGGCACACTATGTCCACTTTCGACTTGCCGGTCTTTGAGAGAACATCCGCAACGAATTCGCGAAGCTTCCCGGCGCTCACCTTGACGTCCGCGAGCGCCGCGTCCGGCAACGCGATCTTATAGACATCGTAGCCGTCCAGTTTCAAACGAGTACCGATGAAAGACCAGTAGAGCTCGACTGAAAGCTGGCCCGCCACGGACCCCGCATACCCGTGTACCAAGACCACAGGGTCTTTATGCCCCTCGTCCGATAACATTCCCGCGGCCGAAGCCGCCGCACCTGATAACATTGCAAGTAAAATGGAAAGCACTATACCGCTAAATAATTTTCTTTTCATCTCTCACCCACGACAGTCTTTTTTTGCATAGCCAAGATGCCGGTACGTTTCGTTGCTTTTAGTGAAATTTGATTTGTCTGATTATACTATATATTTATAATATTTTTAAAGAAAAATATTCCTTTAAAAAGAACCATCAAGCAATAATTTTACTTCGGGTTCAAGTTCCACTCCGCAAAAAGCGAATACCCTTTTCCTAACTTCATCCGCGAGAGAAAGAACATCGGAGCATGTCGCCCCTCCGGTGTTGATGATAAAGTTCGCGTGCACCGAAGAAACCCGCGCGCCCCCCGAACTCAAGCCCTTCAACCCGGCTTGGTCGATAAGAGCCCCGGCGGGCGCCGCGCCCGGCGGGTTCCTGAAAAAGCTCCCCGCCGACCTTGCCCCCCACGGTTGTTTCCTCTTCCTGTCCGCGATCATTCCCTTAATCTTTTCCTTGATCGCGGCCGGGTTTTCATCGCCCGTTTCGATTTCAGCACCCACAATCGTTAAATCAGGATTTTCCTGAAAGAAACTTTTTCTGTACCCGAACGCCAACGCTTCTTTTTCAAGACTCAGTTCCTCGCCGCCGGAACCGACCGCCCGGACATTCGTTATGCAAGAAGATATCGAACGCCCGAACGCGCCCGCGTTCATCCACACCGCTCCCCCGATCGTCCCCGGAATCCCAGCGAGATTCTCAAGACCGCACAACCCTTTCTCCGCGAGCTTCACCACGGCCGATTGAAGAGAGACACCCGCGCCGAGCTTCACGGTCCGACCGTCGTAATCGATCGAACCGAGCCCCTTTCCGATCCTTATCACGCATCCTCCGTATCCTTCGTCTGAAAACAGTAAATTAGCGCCGCGGCCGATTATTGCCCGGCGCACGCCCTCGAGCGAAAGCAGTCTGAGTGCATTCCTGAGATCCTCTTCGTCGAGAGGTTCGAAAAAAACATCCGCCGGCCCGCCGACTCCGAAAGTCGTGTGCCTCGACATCGGTTCGCCTCGCGACACCTTACCTCGCGCCGCCTTTTCGAGATGTTCAGTCCAGTCCAAAATCCATCTTCCTGATTTATGTTTTGAGGATCGGAGTAATCTTTTTGCCGCCTACTCGCTCAATCGTTTTTCCACGATTTCGCAAATGGCGTGTATCATGAATCCGTGCGTTTCCTGAATCCTCGGAGTTACTCGGGAATCCACATCGAGCAACACATCCGCCGCGGGTGCGAGCTTCCCGCCCTTCCCGCCGGTCAGCGCTATCACCTTCATCCCTTTTCGCTTCGCCGCCGCGGCGGCTCTGAGAACATTGGGAGAATTCCCGCTCGTCGAAATCGCCACAAGCACATCCCCTTTTCTTCCAAGCGCCTCCACCTGTCTCTCGAAAACGGATTCGAAACCGTAATCGTTCGCAAGGCTCGTCGTCACCGACGAGTCCGTGCAAAGCGCCACACAGGGATACGAGGCCCTGTCGATGAAAAACCTGCCGACAAGTTCTCCGGCGAGGTGCTGTGCGTCCGCCGCGCTGCCGCCGTTCCCGCAGGCAAGAACCTTGCCGCCTCTCTTTACGGCGGAGATCACCAGAGCAGCCGCTTTCAAAATGTCCCCGGCTTTTCGATCCGCCGTTTTAGACAATAACTCAGCAGATTCGCTCGCGGACATGCGCAGCCGTTCTTTTTCTTCGGGAATTTTCATTTGTTTCAGCACTTGCTCCAATGATTATTTGTTCCGCACGGCGCGGGAAGGCTTTTCAAATTATCTTAACGAGTTTCGAAGCGTTCGAAGGACCGGGAAGGCGTCCCCTTTTAGCAACCGCACGGCCTTCGATTTCCTTTATATCCATCGTCATTTCGATCGGCTGGGCCGCCGAGACATAGCTGCCGACTCCGAAGAAACCGGCGCCGGCCTGCTTCAGCGTGATAATTCTTTGCGGAGTGAGGCCGCCTGAAACCACAATGCCGACGGAGTTGTAGCCGAGGTGGTCGAGCCAGCTTCGCACCTCCGTCACGAGTTGCGGAGTCACTCCGCCCCGCTCGGACGGAGTGTCGAGTCTCACCGCCGCGAGGCGACCTTTGAGGGCTTCGGCCACCCGGATGGCTTCCTCCGCCTCGTCTTTGAACGTATCCACGAGCATGATTCTCGGCACATCGTCTTCCATGATTTCGTCGAACACCCGCGCAACGCGGACGGTGTCGCCGGCGATCAGGATCGCCGCGTGAGGAACCGTGCCGGTCGGCTTCGCGCCGGAGAGCAGGGCGCCGAGAATGCAACTGCATCCGTCCATGCCGCCCACGATCGCGGCGCGCTCCATTACCGGAGCGACGGAAGGGTGAATGTGCCTTGCGCCGAAACATATCACGCTCGATTCGCCGGAGGCTTCCTTGCATTCAGCCGCGGCGGTGGCCCATCCGGTGGAGGACGCGAGCATGCCGAGCAGCACCGTTTCATACATGCCGAAATCGCCGTAGCGTCCGGAAATCTGCATGACGGTGTCCCCGGCCGCGAACCTCTCGCCCTCCCGCAAGGCGCACACAGCGACCCCTCGCCCTTCGAGAAGCCGTTTCACTTCCTCCACGCCGCATATCACGCCCGATTGTCTTGAAAAAACATCGGCGACAACCTTGGTGTCGATAAGGCCGAGGTTCTTTAATATGTCCCGCGTTCGGAGAAAATAAATATCGGTGGTCGCGCCCGCTTCAATCTCCTCGTGAGTGGCCGAGAAGAACTTCCGGTCCTCGCCGATGACTATGTTGCGGATGTCGGCGGATCCGTCGAGTTTCATTGATTTTAGAAGAACCGTGGGATTATTATCGCGCTCAAAAACGCCGTGCCGAGAAATCCGTAAGCGAGATAAACAGTCCACTTTTCAAGCAGAGCGTCGAAACCCTTCGCCGAGCTGCCGCGGTAAACAGTGTCGCTTCCGCCGCCGAGAGAGCCGAGCCCTTCGCTCTTGGAACTCTGGACCGCGATGCTCGCGACCAACAGAGCCGTTACGAGAAAGTGGATGACCAAAAAGAAGATTTTCATGATGTTACTCCCGAATATCCAACCTCACAAAGTTTTTGCTTTCAAGGTTTTAACTTTTTCGGATTTCGGAATTTCTCCGAAGTATCCGAGTTTGAGTGCAAGGTCCATGACCCGCAATGCAACCGGAAGAGCGTCCGACGCGCCGTGCCCTCCGTTTTCGACGAACACCGCGTAAGTGAATCGCGGGTTGTCGAACGGAGCGAACCCGACGAACCATGCGTGCGGGTTCGGCCTCGGAAGGTCCTGCGCCGTGCCGGTTTTTCCGGCGCTCGGGATCGGAAACTGGTTGAATCGGGCGCAGGTCCCGCCCAACACAGCCTGTCTCATCCCGAGTCTGATGCGTTCGAACACCGCCGGCGGGATTCCCACGTTAACCGTCTGCGCCTTCACATCTTTTCTCACGTGCGGCGTGACTATAGTGCCCCGCGTGGCGACCACATTAGCCATCACCATCGCCTGTATCGGCGTCACCTGCAGATAGCCTTGTCCGATCGCATAGCTGATCGTGTCGCCTTCAAACCATTCCGAACCCCGGAAGTGCCGTTTCCAGTCCTCCCCGGGCACGAGTCCGATCGCTTCTCCGGGCAAATCGACCCCGGTCTTGCGGCCGAATCCCATCATTTTAGCATACTTCTCTATTCTTGTAACCCCCAACTCGCGGCCGAGAGTATAGAACACCACGTCGCACGACTGCGCTATTCCATTAGTGAAATTTATAGCCCCATGGGAGGTCCAGCACCTGAACACGCTCCGCCCGAGCCTGAACGATCCCGGACAGTGAAAAACCCTGCTCCCATCTGTCTTCACAAGCCCTTCCCGTATCGCCGCCGAACCGATGACAAGCTTAAAAACCGATCCGAGCGGCGTGGTTACGCTGATCGCCCTGTTCATCAGCGGATGCCTCGGATCCTGATAAAGAGTCCGCCACAGTTCGGGGTGCAACCCGCCGGATGTCAGGTTGTTATTGAAAGACGGATAAGTCGCCATCACTAATATCTCGCCCGTCTTCGAGTCCATCACGATCATCGCGCCCGGCTTGTTCTTCTCCTTAAGCGCCGCATAAGCTTCCTTCTGCAACCTGAGGTCTATGCTCGTTCTGAAAGGTTTCCCGCCGATCGGCTGCTCCGTTGAAAGATCCCTCAGAAACCTGCCTCGCGAATCAACCGCGAAAATCCGGCCCCCGCGAATACCGTTTATCCTGCGCTCGTAATATTTCTCGATTCCGCTCTTCCCGATCCTGTCTCCCGGCCTGTAGCCGAGCGACCTCATGTGCCCCAGTTCGACCGGGCCGATCTCCCCGAGATACCCGGTTATATGAGCCGTCGTCTCGCCCGCCGGGTAAACCCTCTTCGGAAACACCTCGACGTACTGGTCTTCGGGCGTTCCGGATTCCTCGTACTTGGACGCTCTTTCAAACCCAATTGTTTCCCTGTCCCACTGCCCGTTCTTTTTCAATTTCAGAAGTTCATACTCCGGAACATCGACGGCGAGCCTCGCTCCGGTGCGGTCTATAATCATGGATCGCACCGAAGGAATCGGTATGCTCCTCATTGCGTTCCGTTTCGATATCTCTCCATACAAAGTTCCGTCCCGGACCTGAAGTTCGAACATCCTCCCGAGTATGAACAGCGATACGAGCGTGAAAAAAAGGAAGAGGACCGTGATCCTGAAAGTGCCCTGCCTGCGCGCGCGCACGTCTATAATGGTTTTAAGTTTGTCTCTCATTAGAAACGCCGCCGGCCGCGGCAGCTACCTCATTTTATACATTACCGCCCTGCTTCGCTCCCTGAACAGGAGCAACATCACGAGAAAACAGCAGTAGTCCAGCAATATCTTCGAAAGTATGAACAACGCGGGAAACCCGGTTCCGTAAAAACCGCCGGCGCCGTACGCTTGAAGAGCGAAATGGACGGTTTCAAAAATCGAAATCAACCCTAAGAAGGAAAGCATGTGTAAAAAAGAGCCGGGGGTGTAAAACATTCCGCGGATCGCTTCGGCCGCGAGATAAACACACGCATAGATCGGGGTGTGAATGCAAGCGCCGCCGACCGCGTCGCTGAATGCGCCGGCTATCAAAGCGATGAAAAAAGATTGTACTCCGCCTCTGGAATACGCAATCGCAAACACGAAAGCCGTTGTGAACCCCACCTCGTCGATCCACCCGGCATGCCCTCTGAAAAACACTGTGTCCAGCCATAAGAACAGCGGCAGCCATAGATAACGAGGTGCGGGTCTCCTTCGGGCGTTCCTCACATCTTCACCAAAAGCACGTAATATAAATCCGCCGAATCGACGGAAGGCGAAATCAGAATCGTCGGAGACATTCTATCCGAATATCGCACAACCCTCTCCACTGCGCCTACAGGCACGCCGGGCGGGAAAATCCCATAGCCGGAAGTCACGACATCGTCTCCCTTCTTCGGGCGGAACGCGGTGGCAAGCGATTTGATTCTGACCATATCCGTACCGTTCCCGTAAGCTATTCCGAAAATGTTCTTATCGCGTACTCTCACGCTGACAGCGCTCGAAACCCCGGTCACAAGCTGAACCGTCGCCGTCGTCTCCGTGGTGGCCGAGACCCTCCCGGCAAGCCCTTTCCCGGTGAGAGCCGCCATGCCCACCGTCACACCCGACCGAGAACCCCGATCCACCACCACTTTTCCATACCACGACTCGGGTTCGCGCGCCACCACCCGCGCAACAACGCCTCTTTTGTCCTTTGTGATAGGCGATGCTTTGAGGCCGTTCTTGAACTCAAGCCGGCACGCCTCTTTCTCCGCAACCGCGAGCCTGTGAAGCAGAACAGCTTTCTCAAGCTCCGCCCGTTCGATCTGCATCCTCGAATCCGGCAGCGCTCCGAAAGGAAGCTGAACCCGGTAGCCCGCCTCTATCACATATCCGTTAATAAATCCTATGCCTTGCTCGAATAGGCTCACCCTTCCGTTCCATCTGAAAAAAACGCACAAAGCAATAACCGCCGAGAGAATGAATACGGTTTTCGTGCGTCTTAATATAAACATTTTCGCCAGTCTCCGGGACGCGTCTCAGCGCCCGGCCTTCAACCTATGAACTGCCTGCTGTGCGCGGAGGTCGTGAACCTGTCGTATTTCCTGAGATTGCCGATTATAACTTCAGCGCCGGAAATGCAACTCAACGGCCCCTTCTTGGACATAACGCTTTTCACGCCGGTCACATGCTCGATCAGCGCGCCGATACCCTTGACGAGGGAGTTCCCGCCGGAAAGATATATCCCGG
>JAKLIR010000300.1 GCA_022709505.1 bacterium
TCGGTGGGACTGGACAGACCCGAACTCATATCCAGTAATTTCTTGAAATATCCGAGCGAACCCCGGAGATTCTGGTCGATGTCGTATGGGTCGGAAATCCCCATGTGAGAAGCAGTCGAATCTATGAGTTGCCCGAGGCCTTTCGCGCCATGAGGCGAAGTGGCGTTGGGATTGAATCCCGACTCCCTCGCGATGAGGGCGGCGGCAAGAGCGTAATCAATCTGGTAGTAAGCCGAATATTTGACTATCCCCGCGGCGACTTTGTAAAGAATTTCGTCTGAGGCCGCTCTGTTTTTGTATCTTTCCTTTGCGAAAGCAACAATTTTGTTGGCCGCCGCCTGCTGGTCGGCGGGCAATTCATATCCAAGCGTCGAAAAGTCCGGGATTGCGTACGCGCCGCTTCCGGGTTTCACCGTGCTTGAAGTCGAGGGCCTGCTGATAACCGGAGGCGGTTCGTGCTTCTTCTCTTTGTGGAATACACTTACGAGCGCTATTATTATGACTATCGCAGCCGCTGTTTTCATTGTCGATAACCTCTCTGTCGCCTACCTACCGACCGGCAGAGAACCAGTCCGTCGAAGCCTCGGATTTGTCTGTGGTTTCGGCTTCGATTTCGCTACATTATCACAATGTCCAGCTTGCTGTCAACCCTATATATATAATATATATATTATCAATAATATACTTTTTCGCTGACGACGGTCGTCTTATAACCGAGCGACCTCAATTCCGACGCTTTATTGCTCGCCTTGTCCGGGGATGTGTAGTGCCCGACGGTAAGCCAATATGTCGGCTGACCGTTCTGAGTTGTTTCCTTGATCTCGGGCGACAGAGAATCCAATCCCATTTTTCTTCCTATCTGTCTGAGCTCTTCCGGGTCTTGCGACTGCTTGACCAGAACCATATAAAACTTCTTCACCGCGTTGAGTTCCTCGGCGGCGCCATCCCTATTCCTGTTTCCGAAGTCCGGTTCCGAATCGAAGAGGGTTTTGCTGTTTCCTTCGGACCGCCCCCCCGGCCAAGAATAAAAATCTATTTTACTCGTTGATTCAATCGACCCGTCCGGGAATTTCTTTATATTGACCGAATTTGACGGCGGGGTCACCGGTCTATACGTATCACCATAAATTGCGGCCCGCCGCGCCGATTTTGAGCGAAGAGACGGATCTACAATATATATCATATTCGATCTCGGACTCTGTCTGGCGATTTTTTCTCCCCGCCCGTATGTTTCACTTGGTGAAACCCGCCTCGTTTTCCGTGCTGTAGCTTTCTTTGTCGAGACAACCCTTTCTCGCGTCGTTCCAACGGGTTTGGATACTGCTCTATTAGGCGTACGAGTTCGTATCGGCTCAGGAGCCCTATTTACAGCAACTGGCATCCTTTGAGGCTTGTTTATTTTGGTTTTTTTCCTTATTGCTTCATTTTTTGCTACAATAACTGGCTTTTCCTTTTTCACGGGAACTACCGGAGCAGCTTTGGCCGCTGCTTCTTGTTTATGTTTCATAGCCAGCATTTTGTTGCGCATGGCTATTTGTTCTTGCTGGGTAAGCGGTTTCCCAGCAACAACCGGTTTGGGCGGCATGGTGGCTGTCGGCTGATTTTTTTGCACTTTAGCCGGGGTTGCCGGTTTCTTTTCTTCCGGAAGTTTTTTCAGCTCGTCCGGGGGCAGAAGGTTCGGCGTCCTTTGAGCCGCGATTCTTTCCGGTGCTTTAGGCTGAGATTTCGCCGCTGGATTGGCTTGCGGATTAACCTTTTGCGCCGCGGCCGGAGCGGGCGCGCCTTTCACTTGAATTGGAGGAATCCCGGGAGCGCCGGGGGCGGGCTTTCTTACACCGGTTGGAACTCTCATGCCGGGTGCGCCGGCGTTCGGATTCATGACAAAATCCGATTTGTTGCTGTTCATGCTGTTCATATAAAACGTGGCCGCCCCGCCGAGAACAACCAACAGCAGCAAGGCAAGCAGAGCGGTTCTTCTTTTCGAGCCGGAAGATTTTTCACCGATCCCGGGCGGATTCTCCGATTTCACCTTTTTTTCCTTAACCGGGCGCTCCTTTTTCGGTTTTTCGGCGGCCGCTTCTTTTTTAGGCTTGCCGGCCAGCCTGCTCTTTGCGAGATCAGCGGGAGTCGTAATCGGCTCTTTGGCCCCCGATGCTCCGGGCGCGGGCGCCTTGTCGTCGGGAGTTTTGCCCTTTCCCCCTATGTTAAAGTTCTTCATATTCAATTCATCCTTCCATATTTTGAAGTGATCGAAAAGTATTATATCACATGCGGCGACTTCACCATAGTGACACTTTATTGATATGAATCAAGACATCCCCTTCCGTTCAATCCGGTCAAAACCTCGCGTCCATGAATTCGGCGACTCCGAAGAAATCATTAAAAACATGCTTGTTCCCGTCGTCGTCGATCACGAACCCGCTGAATCTGCCGTATGGTTGGGAATATCTCATTTTTATGATCAGAAAATTATTATTTTCCGGCTGCACTCCGACGGGAGTGAACGTTAGGTCGGCCCTCCCGTTCCTTTCAACGATACGCCATGGCTCGATCGGATTCTTCATGTTGAATTCGAAATCGGGAACACCGAGATAAGATATCTTCCCGTCCACCCAGATGCAGTTCTCGTTCCACTTCTCATTATCACTTATGGTATCGTGGATGCCGAGGTTCACTGCTACAAGTCGTCCTTGGGAATCGAACCCGGCGCAAGTGGTCCATCTCCATTTTGTTACATAAGGCAGAAAAGACCTGTGTTCATCGAGTATGGCGATGTCGCGCTTCGGGTCCAATGTGATTACGGTGTCCCCTACTTTCACCGCGCCGGATGCCGGGCACGGCGCTTTGTGAGTGTAAATCGAATGGCCGGAACGAAGCGGCAAACTTACCACGAGCGGCTGAAGCCTGCTCAAGTCCTCGTGAAAAAAAAGATCGGCTTCGAGAGCCGGCGCGTTTTTTTCAGGCGCGCACGACACCTTGATCCTGTGCCCTCCAGACGCGAGGTCGCTCTCTATCCCGAGATTGAAACCTTTCTTATTGCAGGAATACGTTCCCTTTATGAGGTCCGGAGCATCTTCAAAAAAAGGTTTTCCGCTGATCCTCGAATACTTGAATTTCTCACCGGTCACGAGATTTCTCGAATAAAAATTGGCGGCCCTCGTGATACCGGCGTCAAGCATGAAAATACACCCGTACCATTCCGGGTGCGATATCCCCCACCCCACCCATTGTTTGAATCTCGTCTTTTTAATGAATCCGAACCTGCTCAATCCGGGCATTTTCACACTAAGAAAATCCGGATTCTCAACAGGGGTCTTAAATGTTCCGAATTTCATGCGACCGTTGTCAACAATTCTCTCGGGCGACGGCTCTATATTCCTCATGCGCACGACCTTTCAAAACAATCATAATTAACCCGCATTTTTCTCCGATGTGGGTTAAGCTTCATGTCCGGATTATATAGAATAATTTCATTTAGTTAAACCCATGCACGCCTCCTTTCCGCTTTACGCGGAACAGTTCTACGATCGCGCTATACTTTTTCGTTCGAAGGCGGCCGATCCATTAGTTTGCTTGCTCAAAATCGACCCCAAACCTATAATGGACACATTGCGTTATTCAGGCGCGGCGACGGTTTGCACTGAATTGGAAAAGCTGAGAGGATTTCATCGGAAGAGCATCCCCGACTGAAATCTGAGCGATGACAACGACTCCGAGGCTTGGCCCCGGAAGACGGAAGGATTCAGAAATGATTCCGATTTTCAAACCGAGTTTCGGAGAAGAAGAGGTCGAGGCGGTCAGGCGGGTTTTCGAAAGCTGTTGGATCGGACTGGGCCCGATCACGGAGAAATTCGAGCGCGAGTTCGCGGAGTATATCGGGACGTCGCACGCCGTGGCCACAAACTCCGCCACAGCCTCGCTCCACCTTTCGCTCGCGGTGGCGGACGTTGAGGGAAAAGAAGTTATAACAACCCCCATGACTTTCGTTTCCTCTAACCACGCGATCCTTTACAACAAAGCGATCCCGGTTTTCTGCGACATCGAGGAAGACACTCTGAACATCGACGCGGACAAGATCGAGGAACTGATAACCGACAAGACCGCCGCGATAGTGGTGGTGCACTACGGCGGTTATTCCTGTGACATGGGCAAGGTGACGGCGCTTGCGGAAAAATATGGGCTGAAAGTCATAGAGGATGTCGCGCACGGATGCGGCGGAAGTTATAAGGACAAGAAGCTCGGTTCGGTGGGATTCGCGGGAAATTTCAGTTTTCACGCTGTAAAGAACCTCGCCACTGGAGACGGCGGAATGATCACCGTGAATTCGGCCGAGCTCGACGCGAAACTCCGGCGCCTCAGGTGGCTCGGCATCACGAAAGACACATGGCTCCGCGAAAAGAACGACGAGATGAAATATTCATGGTACTACGATGTCCGGGAACTCGGCTTCAAGTGCCACATGAACGATATCACCGCGGCGATCGGAAGAGTGCAGCTTTCCAAACTCGATGCGGCGAATAGGAAGAGAAGAGATTTCACATTAAGATACAACGAAGCTTTCGCGTCATGCGACTGGATAAAAACCACTCCCATCAGGGAATATGCGACCCCCGCTTTTCATAATTATGTGATAAAGCTCGACCGCAGGGACGAGCTATGCGAATTTCTGAAAGGGAAAAATATCTCTTCCGGGGTTCACTACATACCGAACAACAGGTACGAGCTGT
>JAKLIR010000301.1 GCA_022709505.1 bacterium
AACCGCTATGGCCAATTCAAAGTTGTTGCTCGCCGCGGTAAACGATAGAGTCGCGGCCTGTTCGTATGTGGCGCCGACTTTCTTGCTCATGAAAAAGGTCACCATGAACATCACAACGAAATAAACAAGCAGCGGGACGGCTATGCGAACAACATCAAGCGGTATCTTTACAATGTACTCGCCCTTAAGAGAGAACATGACGATTATGGTGAACAGAAGGGCGATCAGAGTTATCGGGCTGATCTTCGGCACGAAGACGGTGTGGTACCATTCCTTGTTCTTCAACTTTATCAGCGTGAATCTTGTAACCATTCCCGCGATAAACGGGATCCCGAGGTAGATGAAAACGCTCTTTGCGATCTCGCCGATGGAAATTTTGACAACCGCACCTTTGAGTCCGATCCAAGGTGGAAGAACGGTTATGAAAATGTAAGCGTACGCCGAAAAGAAAAGAACCTGAAATATCGAGTTGAAAGCCACCAGACCGGCGCAGTATTCAGTGTCCCCCTTGGCAAGCTCGTTCCACACGATAACCATTGCGATACATCGGGCAAGTCCGATCATAATCAGCCCGACCATATATTCCGGATACCCTCGCAGGAAAACGATAGCGAGAATGAACATCAGGATCGGTCCGATAATCCAGTTCTGAACAAGAGACAAGCCGAGGACTTTGAAATCGCGGAACACTTCTCCAAGTTCCTCATACTTGACCTTCGCCAGCGGAGGATACATCATCAAAATCAATCCGATGGCGATCGGGATGTTAGTCGTTCCCGCTTGGAACTTCTGTTGTGTTATGAAGCGCACCCACGCGTCGCTGAAGTATCCTGCTCCGATCCCGACGGCCATGGCGATGAATATCCACAGAGTAAGATATCTGTCCGGAAAAGAAAGTCTTTTCATTTGTTCCTCCCTAAAAAGTTCTATCAGGCTTTCGAAGCCGTGACTTTTATACTTGCTATGTATCCGCTTGCATCTCCGTTTTCAAAGGCGCCTTTTAACTTATCGCCTTCAGGGCCGCCCATTGTGAAAAACATCTCGCCGAAATCCTGTTCGGACAGCACCCTGATATCAGACAAACCTGCTTTTGAAATCGCTGAAAGATATTCGTCATGCATTGACGCTCCCGCTATGCAAGCCGATAGGGCGTCGGGGTCATTCTGAACAGCGTCGGGAAGTTTTTTCATTTTCACTATGTCGGACACCGCCATTCCGCCGCCGGGCTTCAGGACGCGAAATATCTCCTTAAACGCTTTCACCTTATCGGGAACGAGATTCAAAACACAGTTGCTTATCACCACATCAACGCTGTTGTCATCCACGGGAAGCGACTCGATTTCTCCATGGCGGAACTCTATGTTGGTGAATTCGGAACTCCGGAGGTTTTCGTTAGCTTTATCAATCATCTCGGGGGTCATATCCACGCCGATGACTTTTCCAGCCGCGCCGACTTTTGCGGCGGCGAGAAAACAATCCATTCCGGCGCCGCTCCCAAGATCAAGCACGATATTTCCCGGACGCAGGGCTGCGATCGCGGTGGGATTCCCGCAGCCGAGACCGAGGTTGGCTTCATCGGGCAACAAGGAAAGCTCGGCATCCGTATATCCGAGCTTTTCTGCGATGCTATCGGGATCGAAAGCATTTGTGGATAAAAATTTATTAGCTCGAACCTGTTCGCCGGTATCCGGGCGGCAACAGGAGGATGGTCCGCAGCATCCTTTTGTTTCCCCTTTTGCAATGGAACCGTAGTTCTCTCGAACATTCTTTTTGATGCTCTCGCTCGTCATATCGTCCATTGTTTTTAATTCCTTTCTATCGTTTAACCGCCGGTTCGACTTCGGCGAAAAAGTCGGCTAAATTTTCAAGAACTCCCCGGCTCACCGTGTAATAAGACCACTGTCCACGGTTCAAGACATCAACGAGTCCCGCATATCTCAATTCCTTTAAATGATGTGAAAGAGTTGGCGCCGAAATATCCACCTTTTCAAGAATCTCGCAGACGCATACCGATTCTTCAGGAGTGTCATCCGGTCTGTTAGGGTAGCAACAGTCCGCGGAATGAACATGCCCTTTTCTTATGATCTGGAAGACTTTCAAGCGGTTCTCGTTGGACAATGCTTTGAACGCAAGCGCATAATCCAATCTGTCGGCGTTTTTCTTTCTCATCAATTTCACCGTTCCAGCGGCCCCTGTCGAAGTTCAAAGATCGGGCTTGCCATGTTTTATGTTGTTACTATAGTTAGACAACTATCTAACTATGCAATTATATCGAAAAGCTCGAAGCATATCAACACCAGCGGTAAAAAGGTGTA
This sequence comes from bacterium, assembly GCA_022709505.1. Lineage (GTDB taxonomy): Bacteria > UBP15 > UBA6099 > UBA6099 > UBA6099 > JAKLIR01. The sequence continues at coordinate 2,316 of JAKLIR010000301.1, forward strand.
AAAACATAATTCCATAAAAAACATCTTTTTATAAAAGGGGCTCGTTTGACGCTCGCGAGTGACTTCTGATAGCATATACGAAATGAATCACAAGCCCGCCGTATCTTCTGACATCGATATAAAAGGAAAACGCCGATTTTTCATTATTACCGCCGAGTTGGCGGTATCTTTTGTCGTCATTTACCTTTCTGTTTATATGAACTGGCCGCAGCACGATGTGATTCGTTACGCGGTTCTAATCCCGATATTTCAAGCGGGAGTATATTACGGTCTCGTGGGTGGAATTCTGGCGAGTATCACGACGGCGCTGATATTTCTGCCGCTTATCCCCGTCGATCCGGTGATTAACGCCATGGCATACGGTGTTCCCACGTTTATTCTGATGCTTGTGTTTTATGTAATCTTCGGCGGCTATGTAGGAGCAACACTCGGCAACGACTATAAGATGCAGAACTACATCGACGGTCTTTCTTTAGCGATGATGAATGTCGCCCGGGAAGTGGAAGCGAGGGATGTGATGAAGAAGCTGGCCGTCGAATCCATCGCCATGCTGGAAACGACGTATGCGGCCGTTTTTATCGATGACGCGACGAAAGAAGGCGATGACCGGGAGATACTTGTGTTCGACGGGCGACGCGGGGAACCCCTATCGCTGAAAAGCGTGTCCGTGGACAATGCGCTGGTTCGAGCGGCGCGCGAGGACTTGCCGGTCGTGTCGAACGCTATTTCCGCGGATCCGCGCTTGCAGGCGATACCCGGCGGCGAGCTGATGAAAACAGCGGCGATCATTCCCGTCGCGATCGATGGCCGCTCGTTAGGCTCGTTGCTTGTCAGCAATAAAAAAGACGGAGACTCTTTCACTGAAAACGACTACGCCATTCTGAAGATGCTCGCGGAATCGGCGGCCGGAGCGTTGCGAAATATCGAGCAGGAAAGAGAACGGCAGGAGGAAAAGAACCGGGAGGAGCGGATGAAGGAACTGTTTTCCCGGTACGTATCCGCATCTGTCGCGGATTTTGTTCTTGAAAACCCGGAGATCATGGAAGGCCATTGGCAGGAAGTGACGGTTCTGGTGTCCGACGTGCGGGATTTCACGAGAATATCGGAGACGCTGTCCTCAAAAGAGGTGGTTCGGCATCTGAACGAATACTTTACGCGTATGGTGGATGTCATTCTCGATTATAACGGAACAATAGATAAATTCGTGGGGGATTGCATAATCGCTTATTGGGGCGCGCCGGCGCCGGAACCGGAGCATCCCGCCAAGGCCGTGCGTGCGGCCGTCGCCATGGCTGAAGCGCTGGATTTGATGAACGCGGAATGGAAGGCGGAGGGCCGCCCGCAATTCAAAACCGGCATAGCTCTCCATACGTGCAAAGTGCTCATGGGTAATGTCGGAGACGAACGCAAGAAAGCATTCACTATCATGGGCGAGGAAGTCGAAAAAGCCATACGGATCGAAGCCATGACGAAAAGCCTGAACGCAAGGATTATCATCACGGAGGAAACATATAGAGCTGTTGATGGAAAGGTTGACTGCGAACCGATATCTCAGGAAGACACGGACGGAACACGGAAATTCTATAAAATACCGACCGGGCTGAAATAATGCTGTTGAAATATAGAACAACGGAATCATTTTGCGAGGGTTTTCAGAAGGCCAACATTTTCGCTGAACGAGATGTGCGGGTCTCCGCTCTCATCTTCGTTCTGTTTGGGGCGATTGTCACTCCATTCAAGTATTTGATACCGGCCGGTTTCAAATCCGAATCGGTTTCCATGATAGTGTTAATTCTGTTTGTTTTCCCCCTATCAACGACTCTCATGGGGGGAATATCGCGGAGGGCGTGGAAACTGTACGCCGGGTTCGGGGTTTTCTTTCTCTTGGGGCTGGTCCCGGCGCTGTGGGGTTTTCCCGTTTATCTCGTCTTCTTGCCGCCGGCGGTTCTTTTTCTGATATTGTTCCTTCGCGCCGAGCCGAAGATCGCCGTTCGATTCGGCTATTCAGGGAAGCCGGTCTCGCTGAGCGAAGTTCTTATGGCGCTGCTTTCATCCGCCGTGTTTATCACCATCACCTATATAGCAATTGTGATGGTGACGAAAACGAAATTTTACTTGCACCCTTTCAGGGATTATTTTTTTGAATTCATCATAGTGGTCCCCGAATATTTTGTAGCGTGGGGAATCATGTACGGAGTTTTGACGAAGCGGCTTCTGAACATGAAATTTGAAATATTGATTCCGATTTTAATTAACGTTCTTTTAACGATTGTCTGGTGGGCGCCCACAATTTGCAACGTAAAAGATCCCGGAATGGTGATGGCGGGAACGTGCGCGTGGGCTTTGGTCGTCCATTTGATTTCGGGGATCATCTATTATTTCACGAGGTCAACGAGACCC
>JAKLIR010000302.1 GCA_022709505.1 bacterium
TCACCTTCTTGTCCTGATCCTTGATAAAACTCTGTTCCATCAGGCACACCGCTTCGTGGAAGCGCTGCAGTTTGCCCTCCACTATCTTCGGGATAACCTTATCTGGTTTCCCTTCCGCCCTGACCTATTCCTCGTAGATCGATTTTTCTTTTTCGATTACATCCGCCGGAACGTCTTCGGGGACGAGCCACTTCGGGTCCGCCGCGGCCACCTGCATCGCTATGTCCCTCGCGAGCAGTTTGAATTCATCAGTTCTCGCCACGAAATCCGTCTCGCAGTTGAGTTCCACGAGCACGCCGATCTTTCCGCCCATGTGGACGTATGACTCTATAAGCCCCTGCTTCGTCTCTCTCGCGGAGCGCTTCCCGGCCACTTTAAGTCCTTTTTTCCGAAGGTACTCTATAGCCTTTTCGATATCGCCGTCGCATTCGCTGAGCGCCTGTTTGCAATCCATCATTCCAAGCCCCGTTGTTTCTCTGAGCTGTTTTACGATTTGTGCCGTAATTTCCACTTTCCGTTCCTCCTGAAGATGTACGATCACCTTTTTAATTTCATTCGGCGGTGAAAACTTCTTCGCCTTTCAGATCGATTTCCTCGCTTTCAGCGGCCGCCGGCGCCTGTTCGTAGGCGCCTTCCTCTTCCGGCTGCTGTCCGGCGAAGTCGGATTCCGTCACCTGCGCGTCCTGCATCCCGTCGATACAGGCGTCCGCGATAACCTTCGCGATCAATTTGACAGCTCTTATGGCGTCATCGTTCCCCGGTATCGGATAATCCACTCCCGTCGGGTCGCAGTTCGTGTCAACCAGAACGACAACCGGGATCCCGAGCTTCTTCGCTTCGAGGAACGCTATGTATTCTTTCCTCAAGTCAACGATGAACATGCAATTGGGAATACCCCTCATCTCTTTGAGGCCGCCGAGATACTTGTACAACTTCTGCAACTCCGTCCGCACAACCTTCGCTTCTTTCTTGGACAGAGCGTCTATCCTGCCCTCCGCTTCCATCTGTTCGAGCGAGCGAAGTCTTTCTATGCGTTTCGTGATGGTTCTGAAGTTCGTGAGCGTTCCGCCGAGCCATCTCTGGTTCACATAGTACATGCCGCATCTCTCGGCTTCTTCCTTGATCGAATCGCACGCCTGTTTCTTGGTGCCCACGAACAGCACCTTCCCGCCGTTTCTCGCGATGTCCCTCACCACTTCGTAGGCTTCGATCGTTCTCTTCAAAGTCTGCTGGAGATCGAGAATGTAAATCCCGTTCCTCTCCTGAAAGATGAATGGCTTCATCTTCGGGTTCCAGCGGCGCGTCTGATGCCCGAAATGCACGCCCGCTTCCAACAACTGCTTCATTGTTACGACCTGTGACTGCTGACTCATAAGTCCTCCCTCTGGTTTTTTCCTCTGCTTCCTTCATCCCGCCGCGGCTTCGGAGCCCTAAGCCTCCGACACCACCGCAAGCAGTCGGGAAACATGTGTTTTTTAAGGGCGGATACAGGCCTTTCATTCCGCCCTCTCACACAAAAGAATGGGCTTTCCGCCCATCCCATCGGGCCGGGCCTTGCCCGAACCACGACGAACCATTTTAATATATGACCTTTTTTTTTTCAAGAATTCGATATAGTTTTGATATTATTCTTTTTAAATATACTTTTATATAAAAAAGACCGGGAGTGTGAAAATGATATTAGTGACAGGCGCTTCAGGCCTGCTCGGCACGGCTCTCGTTTCCGAACTCGCAAGCAGCGGAGAAAAAGTCCGCGCGTTCGATTTCAGGCCGAGCGGGCAGATGCCGGCCGGCGTGGATTTCGTTCATGGCGACATACGCGACCCCTCGGCCGTGCGCCGCGCGGCGGAACGATGCGATACGATTTTCCATCTCGCCGCCCTTATGCACGTGGGGCGAATCGTCCCGAAAACCGTCGAGGATGTGAATATCGGCGGACTGAAAAACATAATGGACGCCGCCGCCGGGTCGGGCGTGCGCCGGATAGTGTTCACTTCGACAATCGAAATCTACGGCGTGCGGCCCGAGACGCCCTCCCGTGAGGATTCCCCGAAAAATCCCCCGCCGGGATACGCGGAACACAAGTGGCGCTCCGAAAACATGCTGTCGTCTTTCTCTAAAAAAAGCGGCGTCGAGGTCGCCGTCACGAGAATGCCGCTGATACTCGGACCCGGTTTTTACCACCAGAAATCAATGTTGCTGTTCTTCGAGACGATATCGCGCGGGCTTCCTGTGCCATTGCTCGACGGTGGGAACCGCCGAGGCAAGGCGGTCGCTCTCGAAGACGCCGTGCAGGGCTTGATCCTCGCCGGCTCTCACCCCGCCGCGGCAGGAGAAGCATTCAACATTTGCTCGAAAGAGGAATTCACTCACAGGTCCCTGATCGAAGGTGCGATCCGAGAAGCCGGCTCCCGCAGCCGGGTTCTGAGCATTCCTTCCGGGCCGGTCCATTTCTGCTTCGACATTCTCACTCGCGCCGGGCTGAATCCGATCGCGCAGGAACACTTCCATTTCGCTCTGCACGACTGCGTTTATGACATAGGCAAGGCGGAAGCCGCTCTCGGCTATTCACCTCAAAAAACGTGCGTCGAGGCTCTCGCGGAAACGTATCGCTCATACATAACCGGCGGGCGCGGCGACCTTCTGAAGAAAGTGGCAAACGACATCATCTCTTGAAACGCACTTCAAACCGGAACGAAACATGGTTCGGTTCGTTCGAGGAAATCCGCCATCGGGATTCGACGCATTATTTACGAATCCGGGTTTAACCGATGAAGACTTGTCGCGTCAAATAATCACAAACAGCCGGAAAACCGACGGAGGTCTTTCATGAAGAAAAAAATGATCATCGTACTTTCCATACTTGTTATATCGGCGGCGGTCCCGGTTCACGCCGGTACACCCGTCAAACCGCCCTATAACATCATTCTGATTTCGTGGGACGGCGTTCAGAGGAACCACCTGAACGAACTGCTCGCGGCGGGCAAACTCCCGAATCTCAAAGCATTGGGAGCCGAGGGAAAAATGATCCCGGTGGAAGTGACCACCCATCAGACCGACACCAAGGCGGGGCACACACAGATGCTAACAGGATACAAGCCGGAAACCACCGGCGTGTATAACAACGCGAAGTTCAACGCGATACCCGAGGGGCTGTCCTTGTTCGAGCGGTTCGAATCGCAATTCGGCGCGGAAGGGATAGTCACTATTGCGCTCACCGGCAAGGACGGTCACATCGGTTCCAGCCCCGCAGGCCCCTGCAAAGGTAAATTGAAAAAAAGAAAAACAAAAAAAATGTGTCCGGCGGAACCTTGGAACCTCGTAAAAAACCATCTCGACGTCTGGGATGGAGACAAGCAGCGCGACGCTTCCGAAGTAGGCCCCGCGGCTCTCAACTACCTTCGAAAATTCAGCGGCAGTCCGTTCTTTTTCTTCCTCCATTTCAGCGATCCGGACCACAACGGCCACAGGTACGGCGAGAATTCCGATCAATATTCAAACGGTATAATCACCTGCGATAAATGGCTCGGAGACGTGAAGCGCGAACTCGCCGAACTCGGCATCTCGGATCGAACCCTCATCTACGTAACATCTGATCACGGTTTCGACGAGGGCCTTCGCTCACACAAAAACGCTCCGTACGTCTGGCTTGCGACAAACGACAAGCGCATCAAAGCGGATGCGGCGGATCAGATGGACATAGCCCCAACGATTCTTGAAAGGGATGGGATCCCGCCGGAAACGATGTCGCCGAAAATGCCGGGTAAAACGCTGTTTTGACGTCACATCGCGCCGAATAGCACCGCTGAAACCGCCCGAAACAATCTCTTTTCATCATTTAAGTTCATTTTCTTGAACTTCCCGCCCGGCCGCTGGTATAATCACTCTGTTCTCATTACATTGGATTCAATACATCATAAGTCTTTGCACCGCGCGATGAATACAATGTATTCACTTCGATTTCCATCCCGAAATCGAACTTTGGGTTGGAAAGCAACAAATTAACGCGGTCGAAAAGCAACCGGTGCGTTTTTTTCTCAGAGGCGGGCGTCCCGCCGCGTAAACACTGAAAACCCACCGGCGAAGATGCGGATCGCCGCGGCGGCCCGGATTCCAAACTTTCCGAAATCCGGGTGAATAACACACACACCAATGCCGGAGGTGCGCATCAGATGTCCGTTCTCGAAAAAATCGCAAAAACTAAAAATTTGATCGAGGCGATCCAAGCCGCAAGCGAGGAATTCGCCGAATCGCCGGCGCAGAAATTCAAAGACGATTCGAAACTTTCAGGTGAATTCAAAAACGAGCGCAGCTATAAAGGACTCGTCGATGAAGCGAAAAACCTCGGGCTCGGGCTGATCGAAATAGGCGTCCCGCAGGAATCTATGATATCCATATATTCCGAGAACAGACCCGAGTGGAACATTTCCGATTATGCGATACTCATGAACGGTTGCGTTACGATCGGCGTATATACCAACGACTCGGTGGAACACATCAAATTCAAAATGCTCGACACACGGTCCGACGTGCTGTTCGTCGAAGACGCCGCAATGCTAAAATCCGTGCTCGAGATACCTCCCAAACAGATCCCGACCGTGCGCCATATCGTGCTCTTCGATTCGGTCGGCGTGGATTTCTCCCGAGACCCGAGGCTCATTTCCTATTCCGATGTTCTCGAACGCGGCCGAAACGCGGGGGACTCG
>JAKLIR010000303.1 GCA_022709505.1 bacterium
TTCGATTCCGACCTTGCTGAAGGACGAGCCGACGGGCCCCATCGAGAACGGAATTACATACATCGTGCGCCCGCGCATGGCGCCTGAGAAAATCTTGCCGGCGCGGTCGTAACCCTCTTCCGGCGACATCCAGTTGTTCGTCGGGCCCGCGTCCGCCTTGTTCGTCGTGCAGATGTATGTGAGATGCTCCGTGCGAGCCGTGTCGTTTTCCGCAGTTCTGTGATAAAGGCATCCGGGCAGCTTCTTCGTATTCAGCCGGATAAGTTCTCCCGTTGAGATAGCTTCGTTCTCGAGGCGTTCCTTTTCCTCTTCCGAACCGTCTATCCATACGATCTCGTCCGGCTTGCACATCGCCGCCATTTGGTTCACCCATTTTTTCAACTCTTTGTGGTTCGTCGGTTCCATATCGCTCCCTCTCTTCCTAATGCGTTCCGCCACATTGCAATTCCCATATTCGCTCTATTGTAATTACGGTGGAACAACATTTCCACATTATGAAAAAATAATGGGCTTTATAGTCTGATTTCCATAATTTTCGCCGCTCGTTACAAAATCGTATTCGTCTCCGGCGGCTCAACAGGGCGCTTTTGAAAAAGCGACGTTCCGCTTGAGAAATTGCTAAAAGCGGCGATTCGCGGCGTTGCATCATCGACTCGAACTCGGTCACACACCTCTGAGTATGCTCCCTCGTTCTCGCTCGATGCTTCTTGCGCCGCACCACTTTTGGCAATTTCATTCGGGACATTATTGTAAAAAGAATTCTTCTCGCCGATATTCTCTCGGCCCTTAATATACTCACTCGTTCCGGCGCTCCGAGCCGGAATGCATGGATTGACCGCTCCGCGGTCACAAAGTTCCATGAAACAGTAACGCTTTTCTTTCGTTACGACGCGGAGTCTGTAACCCGTGGATAAAGGCATCGTAATGAGGAAACGGCCGGGTGCGGAGGCCCACCGGGTCGTTGATTGCGCAGTGGTGTCGCACACGCCTTTTCTTAGCGTATCTTTTCCGTTCGTCATTCCGGTCTGAGAACCGGAATCCACGCGGGGACATGGAGGTCAGGGGCGGATTTTCGGGGCGGCCGGGTGTGAGGCGGCCGGGTGCGGAGACCCACCGGGCCGAGACCCGGCGCTACGGAAAGACGTTAATGCGAAAAGGATCAAAGAGCGAGCGGGACTCCCGCGCCCCGGATAAATACTTTATTTCACAGAGCATTGTGATGAGAAAAAAGCAAAGCCGCGCGGTTTTCGCGGCATTGCGAGAGTGAAAGTTTTACGGGGGATTCTCAAGGGGACGCTTTTTCAAAAGCGTCCCCTTGAGCCGCCGGAGGCGTTTCCAAGATGATTGTCACGGGGCCGTGGTTTAGCGCTTCGATCTCCATCATCGCGCCGAATTCTCCGGTAGCGGTAGTCGCCTGTTCGGAAACAACACCAACGAATGTTTCATAGAGGCGTTTCGCGAGATCGGGCGGCGCCGCGCCCATGAAATTCGGACGGTTTCCCTTCCGGCAGTCGCCGAGCAATGTGAATTGAGATATCACAAGCAAGCCGTACCCGAGGTCGAGCACGGAAAGGTTCATTTTGTCGTTTTCATCCGGAAAAATTCTCAGATTCAGGACTTTTTTAGCGAGGAAATCCACCTCGCGTTCGGTGTCTCCCTGAGCGACGCCGAGAAAAACGAGCAAACCGGGGCCGATACGGCCGATTTCCCGCCCTTCGACGCTTACCGCCGCGCCTCGAACCCTCTGCACAACCGCCTTCATTTCAACGGCCTTTCTTTTAAAATCTATATTGATCTTGCCATATTTTCATTTATTATATCTTTGACTGTGAAATATTAATCATTTTTTTAAATATATTGAAGTGCGAACAGGTGGGCGATTGCAAGAGATTCACGACTTGAATTGCGCTCGCCGGAGGTTGCGGATGAAGATCGAGGACACCGACCGAAACACGGAATTCATTAAGGAAATCGAGTCCCTCAGCGGAGAAAAAATCGCGATGTGCTACCAGTGCGGCAAATGCTCCGCGGGGTGCCCGATCGCCTATGAGATGAACGAGCTTCCGGACAAAATCATGCGGCTCGCCCAACTCGGAATGAAAGAAGAGTTGCTTTCGAGCACGACGCCTTGGCTGTGCGCTTCTTGCGAGATGTGCTCGACGAGATGCCCGCAGGAAGTCGAGATTCCGCGAGTTATGGAGGCGATCCGCGCCATATCGGTCCGCGAAGGCCGCCAGCGCACGGGCAAAGACGTAAATATCTTCTACGACACTTTCATCAATAACATAAAGACGTTCGGCCGCTCGTTCGAGCCGATGATGGTCGCCCGTTTCAACCTGTCCAGCCGCAAGCTCTTCAAAGACATGAAAAACGGGATGAAGCTTTTCACGAAAGGCAAGATCGGACTGCTGCCCGACAAGCCGAAGGGCATGGACCAGATCAGGAAAATCTATGATAGAGCGAATGCGGAGGAAAAATGAGCACGAGTTACGCATATTACCCCGGCTGCTCTCTGCACGGGGCTTCTAAAGAATTCGACATGTCGGTGAAGGCGGTCTTCGGAAAGCTCGGGATCGAACTCGACGAGATGGAAGATTGGATCTGCTGCGGCGCGACACCCGCACACGCCGTTAATCCCGACCTCGCTCTCGCCCTCTCGGCGCGCAATCTTTCAATAGCCTGCTCCATGCACAAGGACGTCGCCGTCCCCTGCGCGGCCTGTTTCAACAGAATGAAAACCACCGCCAAGCACCTCGACGAGGACGCCGCTCTCCGAACGAAAATCAACGCCATGGCCGACGCCGACTACACGGGCGGCGTGCAGGTGAAACACGTCCTCACCATCCTCAAGGAAGCCGGGGACGAAGCAATATCCAAGGCGGTAACTCGCAAGCTCGAAGGCCTCAAGGTCGCCTGCTATTACGGCTGCCTGCTGCTGCGCCCGCCGAAAATCACACAGTTCGACGATCCCGAAAACCCGACCATCATGGAATCGATCGTCAAGCTCACGGGCGCTGAAGCGGTGGACTGGAATTTCAAGACGGAATGCTGCGGCGCGACCCATTCGGTGCCCCGAACGGACATCGTGCTGAAGCTTGTGAACGACATACTCGGCGACGCCAAGTCGCACGGCGCGGAAGCGCTGGTGGTAGCTTGCCCGCTCTGCCAGATCAACCTCGACATGCGGCAGGCGGAAGTTGAAAAGAAGTACGGCGTTTCGTACAAAATGCCGATCCTGTATTTCTCACAGATCGTGGGGCTCGCGATGGGCGCGACCCCCGCCGAGGTAGGCCTGAATAAACTGGTTACACCCGCGGACGCCCTTTTCTCGAAGGTGGCCTGAAATCCGCGGAATCGTGTCTGGAAAGTGATGGAAAAATCCGGCCTCGAAGCCGGAACAATAGATGAATAAACCGGAATGACGATGGGAACGCGGGCGACGCTCTTTTGAGAGCCCCGGACCGCGCGCCCGGAACGCACGTGAGGAAACGCAATGGCGAGAATCGGAGTTTTCATCTGCTGGTGCGGGGAGAATATTTCCCGCACAGTTGACGTAAAAAAAGTGGCCGAAGAAGCCGCTAAAATGCCCGGCGTCGTTCATGCCGAGGAATACAAGTACATGTGTTCCGACCCCGGGCAGGGTCTCATCCTCAAAGCGATGAAGGAGAAGAACCTCACCGGCGTCGTGGTTGCCGCGTGCAGCCCGAGAATGCATGAACTCACGTTCCGCAACCTCGTTGAAAAAGGCGGCATGAACCCGTTCCTGTGCGAGATCGCGAACATACGGGAACACTGCTCGTGGGTGCATGAAAACAAGGCGGAGGCGACGGCCAAGGCTGTTGACCTCGTGCGCAGCATGGTGGAGAAGGTAAAACGGAACAAACCGCTCAACATCATCCGGGTGCCGGTGACGGACAAAGCGCTGGTGATAGGCGGCGGCATAGCGGGGATACAGGCGGCGCTGGACATAGCGAACGGCGGCCGCAAGGTGATACTCGTCGAAAAGGACTCCTCGATCGGCGGCCACATGGCGCAATTGTCGGAGACGTTCCCGACGCTCGACTGCTCGCAGTGCATTCTCACGCCGCGGATGGTCGAAGTGGCGCGGCACCCGAACATAACCCTATATACATATTCTGAAGTCACGGAAGTCGGCGGCTTCGTCGGCAACTTCGAAGTGACGATCCGCCGCAAAGCGACGTCGATCCACTGGGACAAATGCACCGGCTGCGGCATGTGCACGGAGAAATGCCCGCAGAAAAAGATACCCAGCGAGTTCGACGCCGGACTCGGCAACCGCAAGGCGGTGTACGTGCCCTTCCCGCAGGCGGTGCCGAACAAGCCGGTCATAGACCGCGAACGCTGCATAAAGTTCAAGACAGGCAAGTGCGGCGCGTGCGAGAAAGTCTGCCCCGCCGGCGCTGTGGACTATTCAATGGAAGACGAATTCATCAAGGAAAAGGTGGGCGCTATCGTCGTGGCCACGGGCTTCGACGTCCTGCCGACCGATTCGATCCCCGAATACGGATACGGAAAATATAAAGACGTGCTGAACGGGCTCCAGTTCGAGCGGCTCGCGAGCGCTTCCGGCCCGACCCTCGGCGAACTCAAACGCCCCTCCGACGGAAAGGAACCGCAGTCGATTGTTTTCATCCAGTGCGCGGGCTCGCGCGACTGCGCGAAAGGAATCCCCTACTG
>JAKLIR010000304.1 GCA_022709505.1 bacterium
CGGTACGCTCACCGGCAAGATACTCCTTCCGCCTTGCTTTTCATCCGCTCTGAATCATTGCCCCCGAATCCAAATGACGGATTCGGGATAAAATCCGAATACCGAAATTTTAAGACAATTATATTCTAACCTGAATTCGTCAATAGAAAAAGAACGAGGCGGCCGTGTCCGATCAAACGCAGGCTACACCGGCGTGACTGTAACTCTCAAGCAGGGTGGCCGCATTATCGTAAAACACTTTCCGGCGCAACGCGTCGTCGCCGTCGGTGCCGATCAGAGCTTTCGCAAGCGGGAGAGCAATAGGGAAGAACGGCCAATCCGAGCCGAAGAGGATGCGGCTGTGATCGACCTTTTCGAAAATGCGGTACAGGTTTTCAGGAGGTTGTCCGTCGATTTCGAGATAGACGTTGTGATAGGTGTCGGCGTATTCGACGGCTTTTTCATAGAAGTCCATGCCGGCGTGGCCGAGCACGAACGTGATTTCCGGGAATGTGCGAAGCGCTTTTTCGAAACTCTCCATGCGAGAGAGAAGCTGGAGGAAACCGGGCGCGATGCTGTTGAATGCGGTGTGAAACTGCACCGGTAGTCCTGTGCGAGCCCAGCGGCGCAACATACTGATAATCAGCGGGTGATCGCTTGTCATGAATTCGGAGTAAGGGTGTATTTTGAGCCCGCGCGCGCCTGCGGCCACGAGACGATCCATGCGCGCTTCCCAGCCGGGCTTGAGCGGATTGACGGCCACAAACGGGATAAGGTTTTTTTCTCCCCGCATCGCGCGAAGATATGCCCCTGAATTCTGAGCCCCGAACGGAAAATCTATAGCCATGACCACGGTCTGCTCGACGTTCATGAGCGCCATCTCCGCCTGAAGGTTGGGCACGGTGTGCGTGGCCTGATCCCCGCGGTTTGAAACCATCGACTGCATGTACTGCCTCACAACACGGCCCGGTTGATGCATTTCGAGGTTGAGGCCGGATTCCAGACTTAGGTCCACCGGCACGCCTCGCATGGGGAAATTGTGGAGAGTTTCAGGGGTGCTGCGCCGCAGGTCCAACGCAGGTGAAAAGAAAATCGCGAACCCGAGGTGCGCGTGAAAATCGATTATGGGTCCGATCCGTTCCGGCTCAGAGAGCACGATCCTGCCTTGTTCGTCGTGGCTGAACCAAGGCAGTTCCGTGAGTTCGTGCACATCGCTGAATTTAAGTTTCATTGTGCCGTCCTTTAGATAATGGCTATGTTATCGTTTGCGGTTAGCAATTGTTCCGGATTCGTTATCCCGTCGTAGTATCCGGTTTAATCGAGCCGGCGTACCGAGTGGAATCGCAATGTCGCGGTCGGTGTTTCACAAATTTCTCATTAGAAAGTGGATGTCAGCTCGGCTGGACTGATTGTCGCCGCGCCCTTTTTCATAACAACGAGTCCGCCCGCGTGATTAGCGATGACGGCCGATTCACGGTACGTTGCGCCCGAGCAAAGAGCGAGCAGTGCGGTGGATACGACCGTGTCTCCCGCGCCGGTCGTATCAACAGCGATCTTGCTCCCGAACACGGACACGTGAAAAGGGTTTTCGTCCTCTGCAAACAGAGAGATGCCTTCGCTCCCGCGAGTGATCAGGAGGCAGCGGCTTTTCAATTTCTTCCGGAGGGATTCTCCCGCTTTTTCAATCTTTGCGAGATCGTCCGCGGATTTTCCCGCGTGCATTCCCGCCTCTTCCTCGTTCGGCGCGGCAAGGCGGGAATAGCGGTATTTGAGAAGCTGATATCTCGAATCCACCGCCACCGGGAAATCGTTCTTTTTAGCAATGGAGTTCACGAAACGTATCACTTGATCCGACAGCGCGCCGTATCCGTAATCGGAAATCAACAGACCGTCTATACCGGATTCCATCGCGCGTTTAAGCAGGGCGATGATCTTTTCCGGGGCGGGCACCGCCGACGGCTCCATGTCGATTCTCACGAGTTGCTGTCGCATGGAGTGCATCCCGCCGGCTATTATGCGGGTCTTGCTCGTGGTCGTCGATTTCCCGTCGGACAGGATCGTCCCTGTGGGAATGCCGCACTTTGAGAATAATTCGAGCAGAGATTCGCCGCTGTTATCTTTGCCGACCACGCCCACGGGGATCGGAACGCCGCCGAACGAAGCTATGTTGGCGACGGCGTTCGAAGCGCCGCCGTATCCTATCGTCCTGCTCCTGAATTTGAGTATGAGTACGGGGGCTTCTCTCGAAATCCGGTTCGTTTCGCCGAACACATATTCGTCTATCATGAGGTCGCCGAGCACGGCAATACGCTTGCCCGCCATTTTTGCAATGATTGATTTCATTCGAGAAGAGCGCATATACACAGTGGCGCCGCGAGGGTCAGCTTTTTTCAGCTTCACTCTCGAGCATTATCGGAATGTTGTCTTTCACCGGATACTTCCTGCCGCATTTCGAGCAGACGATCTTCTGGTTTTGTTCATCGTATTCGACGGCTGTCTTGCAGATTGGGCAAGCGAGAATGTCCAATAGTCTTTGATCGAGCACGAACCGCCTCCTGATTTAGTCCCCATCGAACAGGGTTCTTTTTTCCATTTCCGTGATCAGGCGCTCGCCGAGAGATGTGAACCGCTCTTCAATTTTATTGTTTTTAACGGCGATTGCAATAGCCTTCTTAGTTCCCACGAGAACAACGAGGCGCTTGGCCCTCGTGATCGCGGTATATAACAGATTCCTTTGAAGCATCGTGTAATGCTGCGTGGTCACCGGCATCACGACAGCCTGATATTCGCTTCCCTGACTTTTGTGAACCGTTATCGCGTATGCAAGCACAAGCTGATCGGCCTCGTTGAAGCCGTACTTGACGAGCCGGGTTTCATAATCGACGGTGAGCTCTCCTGCCGCTATGTCTATCGATCGCACGAAGCCGATGTCGCCGTTGAAGACTTCTTTTTCATAGTTGTTTTTTATCTGCATGACCCGGTCGCCGAGACGGAATCCCTTGCCTCCGCACACGACATCCTTGCCCGGATTCATTTTGTTCTGGAGTACCGAATTCAGATTGTCCACCCCGAGCGGGCCTCGGTACATCGGCGATATCGTTTGAATATCGTGTCTCGGATCGAGTCCGAACTGTCGCGGCAGTCTTTCAGTGCATATTCGCAACATGACATCGAGCGCGCTTTCGGCGTCTTCCTGCTGCGAGAAGAAAAAGTTCCCGTTCTTGTCGCCCGCCATCATGGGCATTTCGCCTTGGTTGATCAGATGCGCGTTGTTAACAATCGTGCTGCCGGAGTCCTGTCTGTAGATAGTGTCGAGCCTAACGGTTGGAACCGCGCCGGAGCTTATGAGGTCTCTGAGCACGTTGCCCGGCCCGACCGACGGCAACTGGTCCGCGTCTCCAACGAGCAACAACCGCGTATGGTGTTTCACAGCTTTTAACAGATGGTACATCAGCATGACGTCAACCATGCTCATTTCGTCCACCACGAGCAGGTCGCATTCGAGGGGGTTGTCGTTGTCCTTTCCGAAGATGTTCATTCTCGGATTGTATTCGAGCAATCTGTGAATAGTGCACGAGGGTTTGCCGGTCGCCTCGGTCATTCGTTTAGCGGCTCTGCCCGTCGGCGCGGCGAGAAGGACTCGATATCCGTTTTTCTCGAAGATATGGATAACAGCTCTTGTGGATACGGTTTTGCCGGTTCCCGGGCCGCCGGTGAGGATCACCGTTTTTTCTCCGCAGATCACATTGATTACGCTTATCTGTTTCGGCGACAGTGAGAAGCCGAGCATTTTTTCGGTCTGTATGAGTTCGTCGCCGCCGCGCATCAGCTTGAAAAGGTCTTGAGCCGGCTGCTTGAGAATCTTCGCGAGCCTTGAAGCGACGTTTGTTTCGGCATAGTGCAGGCGGGCGCTGTAGATGCGGCCTTGTTCGGAGATCAGTTCATCCCCAGAAGCGAGCAGATCGTCGAGGTGGGCCTCCACCTTTTCCGGATCGCAATCGAGCATCGCCGCGGACGACTCGACGAGTAGTTCCCTTGGAAGATAGACGTGGCCCTCGTTTGACGCGGCGTCGAGTCTGTAGGCGATCCCCGCCCTGATCCGCTGCGGCGCGTCTTTTTCCATGCCGAGGTTCATCGCGATCCGGTCCGCCGTGAGAAATCCGATCCCATAAATTTCCGTGGCGAGAATATACGGATTCTGTTTCAGCACTTGAGCCGCCGCCTCGCCGTAATTGTTGAAAATTTTCATCGCGACCCCGGGCCCGATGCTGTACGACTGGAGGAATATCATGACGGATTTCATCCGGCTGTGTTCCTCCCAAGACTTCAATATCCGCGCCGCCTTACTTTTGCCGATGCCCGGAACCTCGGTCAGCCTTTCAGGGGATTTCTCGATTATCTCCGAGGCCTGTTCCCCGAAGTGGTCCACTATCCGTTTCGCCATTACCGGCCCGACACCCGAGATAAAGCTCGTGAGGTACTTTGTTATTCCGACCTTTGAGCGCGGTAGCGTCATCTCATAGTGATCGACCTTGAACTGGCGGCCGAACTTCTGGTGCGACGTCCACTCCCCGGAAATCCGCATCGGGGCGCCGTCACCGACATCCGCGAAGGTGCCCACAACCACGAATTTGTCTTCGGTGTCTATGTCCTCGAACCGCGCAACGGTGAAGCCGTTTTCCCTGTTCTGGAAAATTACATGGCTGATA
>JAKLIR010000305.1 GCA_022709505.1 bacterium
CGTTTGATTTCTTTCCATTCGTTTGTAACAGCTTCGCCCGGATCGTTCAGAAACCGCTTAACGCCTCTCTCGATACTTCTCCAAACTCCGTATCCTGAATCATTTTCTTCCATGCCGGGCGAAACCTTATATCTTGATTCATAACACCCGCAGCGCGTATTTGCAACATGGTTGCTTTTTTGCAACTTCCGCACCACGGAGTCGCTTTTCGGACCATATCCGGCAAGCCCAAGCGCATTTTCAATCTTCGACAACATTTTCTCCAATTTCGCTCTATCTGTATTGTTTTCCCGTCTCATTGTTTTCTCCTCGCAAGATTTGAAGGTTCCTTCGCGAATATGGTTCGAGTACTCAGGCAAGCTCTTTGCTCTTTAGGGTATTTACACATCATCCGTAGGCGCAATTCGGTTCACTTCCGGAATTGCCGCCCGCGAAAAGTTTTGAAGAGGATTTCCAAGGAGAAACTTTTTCAAAAGTTTCTCCTTGGAAGCAATCTGCGAACCTATTTCAGCGATCATCATGAGCAAGCGGCATACTATATTCGATCACGGCGGTCGCGGCGGCGGCATAGTCGGCCGCGCGATCAGGGTTCAAACCGTTCGCCGTGCAATAACTCCGGATTTTCGAGTCCACGTCCGAGCCGTTGCGCCCATCGTCCGTGAAAATCGCATCCGCCGCGCATCCTTTTCCGGCGCCGTACTCGCTCATAGCCGGATGATCCGGCAGCGATGAAATGAAATCCACGAAATCCTTAGCCGCCGACCCCACGATCGAAGACGGCGCCGCATACTCCGAGCGCCCGCAAAAACCTCCCTCCAGCGCATCAAGTATCCTTTCAAGCGCCCCCAACCGCGCGGGCGACACTTTACGCGCGAAACATGCCGCAATCCGTTCCCGCTCGATTTTTCGCAGCTCCCTTTCGCAACCTTTCAAACGCTCGATCTCGGTGAGCGCGGCTGCCAAACGCACATCCTCGGCCTCTTCCTCAACCGCTCCTGCGATCGGCTCGGTTTCGAGCGCGCCGTCATCAACTGAGCCGTTTTCCGGCCCGTTATCAGTTGTTTCCGGCGGCGCTTCGCCTGATTCGGTTTCCTCAACTTCGGCGGCGCTGTTTTCAATCCCTTCAACTCTTTCTTCGATGTCTTCGAGGCGCTCTTCAATCTCGCCGATAGCCTCCGCCACCGCGGTCCCGGCGACAGGCTCGACTGCTTCCGAGCCGACGGAATCGATGGCCCCCGAGCTGTCGATCGAGTAGAAATAGGCATCCGCGCCGGCGGTGCTCTCATAAAGAGCGGCAATGTCGGAAAGAGAGCCGATCGCCGGAAGATTCGCGCCGAGCAGCGCAAGCCCGGCGGCCACGTGCGGGTGCGTCTTGCCGCCCGCCTCATCCTTGAAATCGTGCAGGACTTCGAGGCTTCGCTTGCGGTACGCCCCGGCGCGCACGAGATCGTAAATCCGCTTCGGCATCCCCGCTATGTCCGCTATCAGGCAGCCGCCCACCGCCCGCAGGTTCTTCAACCAGCCCGCCGCTGGCAGTCCGTCCGTTTTCAGAAGCGGCTGCTCCGGGTCGTGCCCCAGCTTCACGGGCGCTTCGAAACGTCCGGCAAGCTCCCCGTACGCCTCCGCCATTCCCGCTATGTCGCCGTCCCCGTAACATATCGTCCGACCCTCGCTGTCAGTCCACGTGCCGGCCCTGAAAATCTCCATCCCCTCGATCCCGTAAGTCCTCGGCGCTTCTCTATCCGATTCAACATGTCCGTTCGCCATTTTCTCATCCTCCGTTTCTTCAACCCGATTTCGCCCCTCATTCAGCTTCCTTTCCCCGGAAACCGTCCGGTGCTCAATTTCGCGGCGATTCGCCCATTTAAAAAGCAGCATGAAAATGTATCGCCATATCCCAAAAAAATTTCCGCCCCGAAATCTCCTCTCCTCGTGCCACATGAATATGCGTGTTTTCAAGCCGTTTTTTCAGTTCGCGTTCGGGAGGTGTTTTCGTTCGCCAGCGTCCTACACTCCATATTTCGCAAATCAGAAATTTGGCAGCGCCCCCGAGCATTCGCCTCCGGCGTCCCAAGGGGAAACTTTGCCCAAGGGGAAACTTTGAGAAGTTTCCCTTGGTAACTCTTCTCAAAGGGTTCCCTTGAGCCGCGAATCGCCGCTTTTCGCAATTCCGTTTCTCATAAGAGAGGAATGGGTAAATATAAATCAGCTTGAATTTCACGCCGATGCGGGTGAAAGGAGAACAGAAAACCGGCGGCAGTGGTTATACTATAAGTAGGAACTTGAAAGGTGGGATGAAATCATGGCAGCGGACGCCGCGATCACGTTTACCGGCTCTGCGCCCGGAATTCACCAACCGGATAATGAACTCAGAGCGCAATGGGCCGAACACACGAGAAAAGCAGCAGGCTTGCCGGACACCCGGACGTTTTCAGGGCGGCTCGAAGCACTGCTCAGAAACGACCTCGATAAGGCGGGGTTCTCAAGGCTGCCCTCGGAAGCGGCTGCGGCCCTGATACGACCCGCCGACACTGTCGCTCCCCCTTCTCAAGACAAAACCAACTCAATGTCACAACTCGTTTCGCTCGGACGGTTGAATGAGGCCACATACCTGAACGTAGCGCACATCACCGCGGACCGCACCATGTTCGGCGCGGCTCTCAACGCCTACGACCGGAATCAAAAAGAAACCGAGGTCGAACCCGTCCAATCCATAGACGGACAAGTCGGCTCGAATTCGTGAGCCTCATTCGCGGGAATTTGCCGGCAAGTCAAAAACAGAATATCGCACTAATTATTAGCCCGATAAATACCAATCCCCTCACCACAAAACTAACACAAAGATGTTTATAGCCCTTTGTGCCATTCAGCCTGCTTTTAACAAAATATGCCATATAAAAATTTTTCCCCGAATAAAACAACATAGGTAAAATAAACAGTGTTTTCGCGATGTATGTATTCGAGTGAAAGTTAAATGAATAAATAACGGGTATAAAAAGATAAATACCGATAAGCATGTTCCATAACGACATGTAAGCCAGCTTTTGTTGGACTATTTCCTTCGCATTTCCATCCGACATTTTCGTCGCATCGGTGCTATTTGTATTTCCGTCCGGAATTTCGCTCACTTCACAACCTCCATTATTATTCGTCGAAAAGAAATAACACCCTCGTTGGAATACCATTATGCCAAGCAATCTAAAAAATTATAATTCAGCATCTATACAAGTTATTTCTATTATTACTAATATCATAACATATAATATTAATATTGATGCCATATTTTGTATATCTTACATCTCTATCAACAGAAGGCCACCGAATCCCAACAAAGGATTCGGGATAAGTCATTACTCATAATTCCCGATTAATCGGAAAATACGTGCAGCCAATCGTCGGCGATCGTGTTTATGTGGGAATTCAGCAGCAAGTCGCGCAAGCCCCACACGGGCGAATGCACATTCATGTCGCGGCCCTTGACTATGAATTCATCCACAATCCCGGCGTGGATTGAATTCCTGTATATGTTCAGCTCCGGAAAACCTAATATGATCTTTCACAAAATTTCCCTCCGCGCGAATCAGCGGTGCAAGCGGTACTGAGAGAATTTCGGAATATCCACGTTCGATCCGGGCTCAACCGCCGCGTTTTTCAGAGCGCGCGCCGCCTCGGCCTCACGTCCGTGCCAAGCGAAAACTTGCGCGAGGTTCCTCCATACTTCACTCTTCCACGGGTCTATCGCAAGCGCGCTTTCGAAATACTGCGCGGCTTCGTCCGGCTTTCCCGCCGCCGCATAAGCACGCCCGAGAGCATCATAAAACCCGGGCCCGTTGGTGTAGCGCGAAGCCGTTCCCAGATTCCGGATCGCTCCCTCGGGGTCTCCCGCGCGAAGCCGGAGCTCCGCCGCTTTCAGGTATGGCGCGGCGTGGAACGGATAGACGCTCGCCGCTGTCTCCGCCGATGAAACCGCACCCGCCGCGTCGCCCACCGCCGCAAGCCTGTTCGCCCGCACAACTCCGAGCATGGACAACCACTGAAGCGGCGCTGTTACGAGCAAGACCGCGAGCGCAGCCGCTGTCACGAATCGCAAAAGAGCCGCCGCCCGATTCCCGGCGCGCGCATCCCCCGCTTCCGGCGCGCCCGCCGTCGCGCACAACCCCATGAGCAGATAAAACAACATCCCGCTCAATGGATCGTGAAAAGTAAATTCGAACAAAGCCTGCACAAGCAGCGCCGTCCAGCCGCCCGCTATCCCGAACAACAAGGCATCACCGGACTTTCTCGCGCCGAATGAAAAGAACCCGCGCGCGGCGGCCGCAATCAGCAACAGAAACGCCGCGAACCCGATCAAACCGCCCTCCACCACCGTCTCGACGTACTCGTTATGCGCGTGGTTGGCGACCCGCCCCGCTATGATCGGCGCGTACTCGGCCCTCACTCGCGAGTTCTTCACCAGCGCCGCCTGCACACCGGGATACAATCGCTCATAAGCGCCCGGCCCGCCGCCGAGAACCGGCCGCTCCCTCACCATCCGCGCCGCGCTCTCGAGCAGGAACATCCTCTGCAGGGACGAACGCCCTTTCGTGCTCTCAAAACTCGCCACCCCGGGGTCCGCATGAAAACCGCGCACGATCTCGCGCGAAATCGAACCGCTCCCGCGCGCCGCCGTGAAAACAAACCACACG
>JAKLIR010000306.1 GCA_022709505.1 bacterium
CTTTTCGCAATCACCAACCCCGTCCCGAACATGGGCGCCGTGAGCGCTCTTATAAACACGGAGCATCAGCAGACCGGCGAGATAGACGTAGTTAAACCGCTCATAACCTTCGGAAAGAAAAAAAGCGCCGTCTCGCTCGCAAAGAAAGGCGCGAACATATCCGCGTTCGAAACGGAGCAATCGAAAATGCAGCTCATAGCCGACGTGAAGAAAACGTTTCACGGCGTGCTGTTGGCCGCTCAGGCGGTGAAGCTTCAGGAGGAATCCGTGTCCCGCGCGAAGGCGCATGTCGACGAGGTTCAAAAACTCTACGACGCGGGACTCGGCACTAAATTGGATTCCATACGGTCGAACACGGAGTTACAGTCCGCAAAGGAACAACTCACCATAGCGAAAAAAAACCACGCTCTCGCCCTTAAGGCGCTCAATAATCTGCTCGGGTACGATTTCAACAATGAGTTAAAGATCTCCGAAACCGGCGCATTCAAAGACATCACTCCGGCCCCTCTCGATTCGTACATCTCCCTCGCGATGCGGAACCGGTCCGAACTCCGGCAGATCACGTTGGGAAAAGAAGCGGCGGCGCTGCAAACGGACCTTAACAGGGACAAACCGGTCGTGGCGTTGGCCGGGATGTGGTATTTCCGGTCGAGAGGCTCGATGTTCCTCGGGCAGGATTCTTGGAGAGCCGTGGTTGCGTGCGAAATGCCGCTTTACGACGACAAGCTCGCGCGGTCCAAAGTCGCTCAATCGAAATTACGGGAACGCGACCTCGAACTCAAGGAAACCGACCTGATAAACGGGATAAAGATACAGGTCCAGAACGCTTATCTCGAAACGACCGAGGCGGAAGGAAGACTTGAAACGTCGGAATCGATCCTCAAGGCGGCCGAAGAGGGATATCGAATAGCATCCCTTTCTTACAAGGAAGGCTTGGCCACGGAAATCGATGTTCTCGACGCCGCGCACAACCTGACGGGCGCGGGTCTGAACCACGCCAAGGCGCGCTACGACTATGAAATTGCAAAAGCGGACCTCGCTTTCGCCTGCGGCGCGCCTTCCATCGAATAAGCAGCGCGCGTGCGGATCGCGGCGGCGGTCCGTCCGCAACAGGCTCCGGGATTATCCCGAATCCTTAGTTGGGATTCGGCGGCCTATCGACGAATCCGGCATTCTTTCGAAGGAGGCTGAAAATGACAAGTGAAAATGACGCCGGCGGGAAAACAACCATTCTCGTCGTGGATGATGTCGAAGAGTTGTTGAGCGTGATCGAGCTTATCCTGACCGACGCCGGCTACTCCGTGCTCATGGCGAATTGCGGGCGGGAAGCCGTTCGGATATTCGAAACGAAAAAGGATGAAATAGCTCTCACTCTTCTCGACGTGGAACTTCCCGATATCAACGGCATTGAAGTATTCAAAAAAATCAAACTCATCAGCCGCGACGCGAAAGTGATCTTCGCGTCTTCGTATTATCGAGACGAAATAATAGACATGCTCATCAACGCCAGCGGATTGTCATTTTTGCATAAACCATTCGGCAACATCGAACTTTTCAGTCAGATAAAAAACGCTTTGAGCATAGGATGAAAAATTTGTTTTTGAGAAACTGGGACGTGAACAATGGAACAAGCCCCCGGTTGCAAAGGCAGGGTTCTGTTGATAGCAAAAAGCATCAGGGAGCACGGTTGCCTGCGTGAAGCTATCGAGAGCGCGGGCTACGATGTATCAGCGGTGCGCGACGGAAAAGAAGGCGTCAGGCAATATTTCGCGACAAACCCCGACGTCGTGCTTTTGGATTTGGATATCGCGGACATGAACGGCGCGGACGTCTGCCGCGCGATTTCCAAGGACGGCGCCATGGCCGCGCCCATAATCGTTCTATCGCCGAAAATCGATTTGTCCGAGAAGCTCGCCATGTTCATGGCCGGCGCGAAACGTTTCCTGCAAAAACCCGTCGATACGGAAGACCTGCTTGTCGAAGTCGGCTGCATCGCACCCGGCCCTGCATTCAATGCAAATCCATAACTTGGATTAGGCGCGCTATCGACGATTCCGGGTGAAAAAGCCGAAGAACGCCGGATGAACGTAAATCATTAAACAGGACGGCTGTCTATTTCGGATGCAAAGGGACATCCGCGGAGTCGTGAACAGGAGTCTATCTGACGGGTGCGCGATGTTGAGGACGTTGCTTCTAAAAACCTTGAGCAGGAGCGTGGTGTTTTTTCTCTTATACGCTTCAAAGTTGATCCCTTTGAAGTGGGGCTACGCATTAAGCGGCGCTTTGGGGGTAACGGCCTATAGCGTTTTGCCGAGGTATAGACGTGTCGCGCTGGATAATCTCCGTATCGCTCTCGGCGAGGAAAAACCGGACGCCGAGCTCAAAACGATATGTCGCTGCATGTACGTCAATCTGATTAAAAACATCTATGAATTTTTGCTGTTCCCTCGTCTTTCCCGAAATGAAATCAAATCGATGACGACCCTCGACGGCGAGATATTGAGAAAATACACCGCGGCCGGAAACGGCTTGGTCATACTCACCGCTCATTTGGGAAACTGGGAACTCCTCGGAGCGAGAATCGTTGCGGAGGGCTTCAACCTCACTGTAATCGGAAAAGATCAACGGGACAAAATGATCAACCGGCTGTTACTGTATCTGAGAACGAGTACGGGTGTGAAGAACGTGCCTAAAGGCAAGGGCGTCTTCACCCCGATAATGGAAGCCCTGCGGGGGAACGAGATAGTCGGGCTGCTCGCGGATCAAAATGCCGGCCCGGACGGCCTGTTTGTCGATTTCTTCGGTACGCCCGCCTCCACCTTCACCGGCCCCGCGGTTTTCGCCTCCAAAACCGGCGCGCCCATTCTTCCCGCATTCTGTATCCGGCAAAGCGACAATTCGCACGAAGTGGTTTTTTTCGAGCCGATCCTCACAACTCGCGGCGCGAATGAGGAACTCGTGGAAAAATACACGCAACAATATACGAAGTGCATTGAAAATATCGTCGAAAAATATCCGGAACAGTGGCTCTGGCTGCACAAACGATGGAAAACGCGGCCCGAAATCTCCATTCCCGCGCAAGACTCGGCGGAATCGGGGAAAGAGGCGCCGTGATACAAGCGAATATTCGGACAACTCGTTTGTGGATGGACAAAGCGAGAACGTACGGCCTTGTTATAATTTTTACTGCGCCTCGCGGCATTTGTTGTTATAATGAAAGTGATGTATTCATGCAACAACCGGCCGAGCGTCATGTGTCTCCCACACCCGGCCGAGGAAAGAAGGCGATTCGCAAGACAGATCGTAAAATTAGCTTTTTAACGGATTCGAAATTTGTTGAGAGCGGCTGCTTCGGCGCGCGCCATAAAAACTGTTTGAGAAAAGGGGTGTGATCATGAAAAAAACAACGGTTGTCGCTCTTGTGTTTTTCTGCGTGGCTTTCATGACACGAGGGGCGGTTTTCGCTCAGGAATCCGATTGGTCGTCAAGAAGCAACTTCTTCAGCAGCATCGGGATTAAAAACGCCGATCTCGACAAGATAAAGGAGATCATCGACACGCGGATGTCGCCGATTGTCAAAAGCGTCGCCCTGTCGCCGGAAAAGCCCGGCGATAACGAACCCGTCTCGGTAACAGCCGTCATCATCACTCCTGACAAGCCCAATGGCGAGGAGGTCTATGAGGCCTACGTCAACTACAGCATCGACGACGGACAAACCTTTCAGGCGGTGGAAATGGACAGGTCTTCAGACCGCGGAGACACATGGACGGGGACGATCCCCGGACAACCCTCCGGCACGAACGTGATCTACGGCATACAGGCCGTCAACGCGTTCGACGAAACCTACGTGGAAACCCTGTGCGAAACCGACAGCGGAAAACAGGACATTATTAAATACGCCGCGGAAAACTGCAAAGACGTCAAGATCGCCGGATTCTGCGACGCGAAAAAACCCATCGGCTGCCTGTTCCCCATGTCGATATCCTCGGATAAGTTCGATTCAGTGCTCGAGGATAAAAGCAAAATACCCGCCGGTCTCTACATCACGAGCACGAGGACCGGTTTCAACGAAAATGAATTGTTTCTGGACATAAATGCAAAAGGCGACATCTCAGGCGGCACCTATTCGCCGACCGACATTTACGTTTACGTCGCCGGGTGGCTGAATTCGGACAAGCTCACCTCAAAAACCGGCATCGACGCCATTCTGGAACAAGGCGCCATCATACTCTACGCACCACTGAACTACACGAACAAATGCGCACTTTACTCAATGCGCGGTACTGACCCCGTGGCGGACATCCAATCCGTTAAATGCGAACCGCACGGCAACCAACTGACGCTCTCGATAAACCGCAAGGCGATCGGCGACAATTCGAGCAGAACGCTGGACTTCATCTTCATGACTTTCGAG
Source organism: bacterium (assembly GCA_022709505.1). Lineage (GTDB taxonomy): Bacteria > UBP15 > UBA6099 > UBA6099 > UBA6099 > JAKLIR01. The sequence goes on from JAKLIR010000306.1 coordinate 4,415, forward strand.
ATGACGCGCATAACTCCCGTCGATGTCGATCTCAAGGATATCACCCTTTTCACTAAATCCGTCTATAAGGAACGCAGTTTTCAGGTTGACTGATCATTCGGGCGGCCCTCTCCGCTTTTTCATTCGTGCAATTCGAGCAGAGTGGGAACTTTTGTAAGGCCGGGTCTCGGCCCGGTGGGTCTCCGCGCCCGGCCGCTCAAGGGGGCGCTTTTGAAAAAGCGCCCCCTTGAGAATCCCCCGCAAAACTTTTTGCTCTCGCAATG
>JAKLIR010000307.1 GCA_022709505.1 bacterium
CGTTCGGCCGGGTTAGGTGCGCCACCGCCCTGCTCAAGGGGGCGCTTTTGAAAAAGCGCCCCCTTGAGAATCCCCCGCAAAACTTTCATTTTCGCAACGCCGCGAAAATTATGCGGCATTGCTTACTCAAGTCATCTCCTCACATCCTCATCATTCCGATATCTTGTCATTCCGATATCTTGTCATTCCGATATCTTGTCATTCCGATATCTTGTCATTCCGATATATCACCATAGTGTACGTCATCCCGGCCACTCTCTTTTCGTCATCCCGGGCTGAGACCCGGGAACCAGAGGGGAACAGGACGTTAGGGGTGGTCTTTCGGGGCGGCGTGGGCGCAAGCCGCGGACGGGTCTCCGCACCCGGCCGCTCTGATGAGAAAGCAATTCCGGCTCTCTTCCGGAATTGCGCGCGCGGGATGATGCAACGCCGTTGATCGCCCTATTTATGATTTCCCGGATTTTCACCAAAAAAATCCGAGTTGAGGGAACCCTTCTCAAAGGGTTCCCTTAAGTCGCAGACGGCAACGTAGCGAATCGCGCCGACAAAAAAATAGCCGCCGGCCTGTGGTGACCGACGGCATTAAACCCCACTTTAAGGGGGGATAGTGGCTGATCCATTCGGAAAAAAGTTTTACTTCTTCGCCTTCACTTCCTTAACATCTTTTTTCGCCGCTTTCACGGGCGCCTTCTTCGCCGGCGCCTTCTTCGCGGAGGTCGCGGCCGCTGCGGGTTTCGCCTTAACCGCCGCCTTGGCCGGCTCGGCCGTCTTTGCCGCCGCAAACGCCTGTCCCGCCAAAATCGAAGCCCCAAGCACTGTCGCAATACCGATCTTTCCAATTTTCCTCATATAATCATCTCCTCATTTTCCGGAGCCCGCATCCGAGCCCCTTTTGCTATGTATTGCATACGCCTCGATCGCTTACTAAAGCATTGACAGCGCCGAATTCTTAAAGTTCCGCAAATTAAAAAATTCTTTTCTCAAAAAAAAAGCGTCGGAAAAAGCAATTTTTGTTCCACCGTCGGATTGCGTAAAAAAAAGTTGCGAACGCGGCCGCCGAGCAAAATAATCCGCGCCGGCGAACCCTCAACAGCCGGATGCAATCGGAACCGAACCGCTTCTCTCTGGCGCCGCGCCATTGACTCAGCGTTTGCGTGCGGCTATCTATTAATGAAGTGGAGCAACACTATAAAGACAAATTTCTGAGGAACACCGCTTTCAGCATCGGAGGGCATCTCTGGCGGATCGTCTTCGGCCTGATCACGACTCCGATCATCATCTCATACATCGGAATCGAGCGTTTCGGAATCTGGGCCATGATAGGACTATTGGCCGGATACTTCGGACTCGCGGACTTCGGCATGGGCTCCGCCTTCGTTCGCTTCATCACCAATCATCACGCAAACGACGAACTCGAAAAAATCAACACGATCGCGAGCACGGCGGTATTCTTCTTCGTCTCGACCGCCTTGTGCCTGATGGCCGTAACGGTTCTCATTCTGAATCCATTGATCCATTTCCTCGGCATAGGGAAATCGCTCGAGTCGGAGGCGGCTTTCGTTTTTCTCTTCGGGCTCGCCACCCTGTTCATGAACAACATTTTCAGCATCTTCTACTCGATCCAGATCGGGCTCCAGCGGATGGACATCACGAACAAAGTGTCGATAGCGATGACCGTCCCCTCTCTCGCCGGGACCCTTCTCGTGTTGAAACTCGGCTACGGGCTGCGGGGGCTGATCGTCAACCATTTCGCGATGACTGTGATATTCGTAGCCGTAAACATGCTGATTGCGCGCCGCCTGCTGCCGAGCCTTCGGGTGCGCCCCACCCTTTTCCGTTTCGGCGCACTGAAAGAACTAATCACGTTCGGCCTGAAAATCCAGATCGGAAACCTTTCCGAATTCGTTACCTTCCAGATAGATAAAATGCTCATCGGGCACTTTCTGAACCTTAACCTCGTCGGGCAGTTTCAGATCGGTACTCAAGTGGCGGCCAAGGCAAGACAAATTCCGTCAATGCTTGCATTCGCGGTGATGCCCGCGGCCGCGGAACTCGACGCCCGCGGCGACAAGGGAAAACTCGACCGCATGTACATAAGCGGCAGCAAATTTCTGTCCCTCATCACAGCCCCTCTCATGGGATTCCTGTTCATTTTCGCGGGCGTGATCGTCACCGCGTGGATCAACGATCGCGAACTCGTCATGGCATCCCTCGCCATCAGAATGCTCGCGCCCGCGCTGATGTTCTATTCGATCGCGGTCGTGGCGACCTCGGTGGCGGTCGGAATCGGCCAACCCGGCATCGTCACACGCGCAGGCCTCTCGTACATCATTCTCAACATAATTCTCAGCATAATTCTCATCATGCGCTTCGGATATCCGGGCACCCTCGCCGCCACAACAATTCCCATGTGGCTATACTGCGCCATGCTCTGGATTAAACTCCACCGCCACCTCGACGTCTCCTCCACGCGTTTCTTCTTCGACGTCCTGCTCAAACCCGCTTCCGCCTCTTTCATCGCAGGCGCAATCCTTTTCTTCCCCTCGAAATCAATCGGCCTCTTCTCAATGTTCAACACCCGCCTCCACAACATCGCCATTCTCACCGGCGGCGCCGCCCTCTTCTTCCTGCTCTATATACTCCTCATCAGAAGAATGAATTTCTTGGACAAATACGAACGGAACATCTTGAGCGAAAAGCTCGGACTCCCCGATTGGACCGTCAATCTGCTTCTCGGCAAATAACCAAGGCCCGCCTCCCCCCGAGGACTCGGCAAAAACCCCTTCCCTTCAATCCGCCTCTTTCACCACATCGCCGGGGCAGCGAAAAAAATAAAAAAATTTTTTCCCAAAGTGTTTTTTTATGTAAAATATGTCGCTCAATGTCAATCAGCGGTTTCCTTGAATACACCGCCGGTCGAACTCGCGAATTCGCGCAAGGAAAAGGTGTCGTATGACGGAAATGGTAGTGGTGCACAGCGTTGTCTCCGGGAAGGACGACCCGGAATTGAAAAAGCAACAGATATCCGCTTCCCTCGAAAAAGCGGCGAGCACGGTCCCCGGCGCAGACCCCGGTTCGATCTCTTTCGTGTCGAATGAAACGGAACTGGAATCGACAATCACCGGGATCATCGAAAACAACGTCCCGAAAGTGGCCATCAGCGGCGGCGACGGTTTCGCATCACTATTCATAAACGTTTTCTTCAAAATGAAAGCAGCTCTCAAAAAGGATGACTACAAGCCGGACGTGCTCTTCCTCGCAAGCGGCACCGGCAACGCGATCTCCTATTGCTCGAAATTCAAGAACCCTTTCACGGCGCTGAGAGCTTTCATAGCGAATAAATACAAAACCGAACCTCTGAACATGCTCGAAGTGACCACCCGCGGCGGGACCGAACTCTCGCACTTCGTCAGCTTCGGCGCGGACGGCGAAATCATAGAGATTTACAACGCTCAAAAGCGGAAAGGCCTGATCGGCTACATCGGTGCCGTCCTCAAATACGCATTCAGCCGCAAGCTCTACAACCCTTTCAGTAGAAACGACGCGAACTACACTCTCGATATCGACCTGAACGGGGAACACATCCACCATGGACGCCACGAGGGCGGCGGTATCTCGGCGATACCGTACATCGGATACGGGTTCCGCCCCTACCCTCTCGCCACCGGCGGCAACGCACACATCAGATTCGTCCGCTTCGGCGCAATCCTCATGCCCACGATTTTCAAAATCACTAAATGGACGTTCCTCGAACGCGCCAATAGAATCATCTACGACAAATTGATCAACACGCCCGCGGAACTCCGCTTCCGCTTCAGCCGCCCGCTCCACATCCAAGTGTCCGGCGACCTGCGCGAAAAAGAAACCGGCGTCCGCGTCGGCTTCTCAAAAACCAAAACCCTCAACTTGGTGAAAAAAGCCTGAACGGCTCGCTCCTATAAAACATCCTCAATCCGGCATTCCGGTCCGAGCACCAGTGCATATTATGTTTTAATCACAAGCTTGCATTTTATTGTAGGGTCCGGGTCTCCGCACCCGGCCGCTCAAGGGGGCGCTTTTGAAAAAGCGCCCCTTGAGAATCCCCCGCAAAACTTTCACTTCCGCAATGCCGCATAAACAACGCGGCATTGCTTTCTCAAGTTATCCCCTCAACTCCTCCTTCATCCCGGGGATGGCTACGCTGCTTTTCTTTCCGACCTTAGTGTCCGTCATCCCGGCCCCTCTCTTTTCGTCATCCCGGGCTGAGACCCGGGACCCAGCGGTGACAGGATGTCGGGGGTGGTCTTTCGGGGCGGCCGGGTGCGGAGACCCACCGGGCCAAGACTCGTCCCTACAACTCAAACGCAATTCAAATACAGCCCGCCGAGCGGCCTCGCCATTTCGTTCCGGCGCGGAGCATCGTAAAGAGGTGAAACTTCTTCCTGATAATGGGAAGCAATTCCGGCGCTCTTCCGGAATTGCGCGCAAAAAGTTTAGGAGGGATTCTTAAGGGAACCCTTTGAAAAGGGTTCCCTTAAGGCGAGCCGCGGCCTTGCTATTTTTCAGTGAATTTAAGGATCGAAAAAATCTATGTGAAAGACATTCCTTTTTACCTTATTATCCCGACAGGAAATTGCCAAAAGTGGTGAGGCGCAAGGCGCATCGAGCGAGAACGA
>JAKLIR010000308.1 GCA_022709505.1 bacterium
AACGAAAACGTCACCCCGAGAGGAATCCCGGTCGTCACGAACCCTATGAAAAGCGGAACCGCCGAGCAGGAGCAGAACGGCGTCACGATCCCGAGCAGCGCGGCGAGCACGTTGCCGAAAGCCTCGTGCTTGCCCGCGAGAATGCGCCTCGTCCTCTCCGGTGTGAAAAACGACCTCACTATCCCGACTCCGAACACCACAAGCGTTAACAACATCAGAACCTTCGGCGTGTCGAAAAGGAAAAACTCCACCGACGTCCCCACCTTCGTTCCTCTCGCCAAGCCGAACAATGAATAAGTGATCCATTTCGAAACCGGGTCCAAACCGCGATATAACAAAAACCACGCCGCGAGCGCGGGTATGAGCAATAACAATTTACTGCGCCCCGTAAAATCCTTCACCGGCGCCAGCGGCGCCTGCTTCTTACACTCACATTCGCACGTACATGTCTTTTTTTCGGCATCTTCCATCGAGGCTCTCCTCTATCGGCTCAATTCTCCGATCAGTTTTTTAACTCTTTTAATGATTTCTTCCCGGATCAAGCGCACTTCCTCTATCGGCCTTCCGGCGGGGTCGTCCAACCCCCAATCGTCGTCTATCCTCACGCCGACATACAGCGGGCAGGTCTCCTTGACCCCGCATCCCATTGTTATCGATTTCTCACACTCGTCCGACATCTCGAGCGTCAATAATTTCGGCTTCCTACCCTCCATGCTTATCCCCATCTCCTCCATTGCTTGAATCACGACCGGGTTCATTTCCCTCGCCGGCTCAGTCCCCGCTGAAATCGCACTCATCCCTTCGGGCGCAAACGCATTGAAAGCCGCTTCCGCCATCTGACTCCGTCCGGCGTTGTGCACGCAAATAAACAGCACCCGCCCGACCGGTTTTCCGCCCGCGATCTCGCTCATTAATCCTCGCCCTTTCATATATGCTCATCACGGCATATATAAAACAAAATTTTTTTATTTCGCGCACTCACACACGATCATCGCTCCGCCGGACTCGCGCGGCACACTCCGCCTTAGCCGCCTCAGCACGGCCTGAACGTCCCGGCTCGTGTCCCACACCTTCTTCATGGAATCGAGCGCCGCCCGCCACTCGGCTGAAAGCTCCGGCGAGATTTCATAGTGTATCCATGTGCCTTCCCGCCAATCCCGCACAAGCCCGGCCTGCTTCAGCACCGCTACATGCTTCGACACCTTGTACTGCGGTACTTCGAGCACCCGCATGATTTCACACACGCAGAGTTCCCTTTCCAACAGCAGGCGCATTATCATTATGCGCATCGGCTCAGAAAGCGCCTTGTGTCTGTCCGCCATTTCCCGAGTCTCAATATGCTTCATATCGCATATATTATAACCACCCCTGCACGAGGTTTCAATGACCCCGATCGGAAAATGTGATAAGAACATATTCTCTTTTTGGAAACGGTCGGATGCGGAGACATGATCGTGAAGCAAAAAGCAATGCCGCTTTTTAACCCGAATCCGCCGTCTGGATTCGGGAGCAATGATTCAGAGCGGATGAAAAGCAAGGCGAAAGGAGCATTTTTGAAGTAAGCGTACCGGGATGTACGTGAACGAAAAAATGCGACGACAACGAAGCTGTTCGCCGCTATGAACATTGCACCGGATTCGTCGCACTATTGACGAATCCGGGTTTAAGCGGCATTGCGAATGTAAAAGTTTTGCGGGGGATTCTCAAGGGGGCGCTTTTTCAAAAGCGCCCCCTTGAGAGGCCTGCGCACGGAATTATTTAGACAAGGTTTCGAGGAGGAGTTTGAAGCCGGGGAGGTTGTTCATGGACTCGAACTTATCGTCCTCGCGAAGATATTCCGCGAGCCATGGAGAGTCTGTTTTCGCTGCGCGTTCGAGCATTGCAAGAGCGTCCGAAGTCCGGTCTTGAGTGGCGTAAAGGCCGGCGAGCGTGTAGAGCGTGAACGGGTCCTCTTCGGTCTCGACCGCCTTAAGAAGATACTTTTCGCCCTCTTCCTGTTTTCCGCTGCATATACAGGCGATACCAAGGTTGCAGATGCACGGGACGCTGTCCGGGTTCAGTTCGAGTTCGCGTTGGAATTTATCAATCGCCAGATCGAAACGGGAGAGAAGGCTGTAGATGCGGCCGAGTTCCGCGTTGGCGTCCGGATACTCGGGGTCTATGTCAAGCACTTCGAGAAACTCGGCCTCCGCGCCCGTGAGATCGCCCTCCTCGCAGAGGAGGCGGCCCATGTTGAAGCGCGCCTGCTGGTTGTCCGGTTCGAGCCTGATGCCTCGGGTGTACGCCCTTCTGGCGGCGTCATTGCGCCCGAGCGCGCAGAAACAATTTCCGAGGTTGACATGCGGCGCGGACCACCACGGATCGAGGTCCGCCGCTTTCTTGAACGTGAAAATCGCTTCCTCGTTGGCGCCCTTTTCGGATAAGTCTATTCCTATGAGATTCAGCGCGCGCGCAAGCCCTTCGCTCGCCTCGGTGTTGTTTTCCGGGTCTTCGTCGAGCACCTTGTTGAACAGATCCACCGCGATCTCCGGCTTGTTCCGCTCCAGTTCGAGATGACCCTGTATGATTGAAGCGGTTCGCTCATCGCGGCACGTCGTCCTGACTTCCTCTATGAGCAATTCCACTTCTCCGATCCTCGCCGACTCGTCGAGAAGTATTGCCGCGAGGATTCGGTAGAGGCCGGGGTCCGGCCCTTTCTCGAGGCTTTTCCGAACGAGCTTCTCCGCTTCCTCGGATTTCCCGTGCATGTAGAGTTCGTGCGCGAAATGCCGGGCTGCGTCGGCCGATTCGGGGTCGAGTTCGTACGCCCTGTGGAACGCTTCGAGCGCGGACTCGAACGACTCCTCGTCAAGCCGCGCGAGCCCTTTCTTGACCCACCGCCTCGAACCTTCCTGCCTGAGATTTTTTATATCCGCGCCCATACCTTCCGAACCCCTTCAGAAGCGGTATTATACCACTTCGCAACACCTCGTTCCATACATGAAATACTTAGCAAAAATCACTTGCTCGCACTGTTGACTTTTCACCGCCGCCCGGTCGCGACGCCCCGTCCTCAATGCGCTCCCTAAACCGCCCCGGCGGCCGCCGGCCCACACCGGTCTTCGCGTGGCCGATTCAAGCCGCCGTTATATAATAGGACGGTTCCCTAAAATTTCACGCAATCCCGGAAATTTTCATCGAAAGCCCATTGTGCGAACACACGATCACGCCCCCCGGCTCGGCCGTGTGTTCAGTTTTATCGCCGCCGAGGTTATAATTCGTTCATTGAACAGCGCGCCTGAAACACATCCTTCCGGAAACACCGCATCCGCGGTCGATCTCACCATTTCCATCGCGAACGATAACAACCGCGATCTCCTCGACCGCTGCCTCGCGAGCATCAAGGAAACCACCCTGCGAACGAGCTATGAAATAATCGTCGTCGATAACTTCTCGAAAGACGGAAGCCTTGAGATGCTGAGTTCGAAACATCCCGACGTTAAGGTGATCGCGAACCGGCGCAGGATGGGCTTTTCGAGCAATCACAATCAGGCGCTTCGCGTTATGAACGGAAAAGCGGCGCTGATACTCAACGACGACACCGAGATGCGGCCGGGGTGCATCGACGCGATGTTTTCCTTTCTGAACGCCGCCCCCGAAACGGGAATCCTCGGCTGCCGTGTGTTGAACGCGGACGGCTCCCTCCAGCAATCGTGCTACAGGATGCCGTCCCTTTCCGTGCTCTTCTTCGATGCGTTTTTCATCAGCTCCCTGCTGCCGGGGTTCCGGCTCACCGGCGGATTCAAAAAATGGCCGCACGACTCGACCCGCGAAGTCCCGTTCATGATAGGCGCCTGCCTGATGCTTCCTAAAAAGGCGCTCGATGCGATCGGCCTTCTCGACGAAAGGTTCGTCATCTACGCCGAAGACGCCGATCTCTGCAAACGCGTCACGGACGCGGGCTTCAAGGCGGTGTTCATCCACAGCGCCGAAATGGTCCACCACGGCGGCGCGACCATGAAAAGAGTCAGCGACTTCTCATTCAGACATTTCTACCGGAGCATGGACCTGTTTTTCGAAAAGCATTACGGGGCATGGGCGCTCCCCCTCGTAGCCGCCCTCAACATCGCGGGCGCGCTCAACCGGATCGCGGCGTGGGGCGCATTGTCTCTTTTCAGCACCTCAGCCCGGAAAAAGCTCGCTCCCAAAATCTCCTATTTCGGAAAAGTCCTCAAATATTATTTCTTCCAGCGAAAAACCGCGCCCGAACAATAGCGGGCGCGGCCCGCCGTCCGTCATTCACAACTCAGGCTCATCTTCTATCCTTGAAAATCGAATCGAAGAACGAACACTCGTCGCGCCTCAGGTCCGATCCCGTCGTTATGTTCAAATCGAGCTGAATGTACTGTTTTGATTTCTTATCGAAAGCCGGCCACGCCGGCAGCCCTTCGACTTCCGGAACGCCCGTCCGCGCGAACGCCGTCCAGTACGCCATAACATCCGCCCCCACCGCATTGTTCTTCTTTGAAGCGAACTTGATGCCCATGAACTCATAGTTGCCGAAAATGAACGGGAGTTCCGAGCCGTGGAACGCGCCCCAGCTCTTCATCGGGCCTCCTTCGTCCGCGGCCTTTGAGAACAGGTAAATGTAAACGCCCGGCACGC
>JAKLIR010000309.1 GCA_022709505.1 bacterium
TCGAGTTCGTCCTTCATGAGTTTCTGTTTCAGCCGCTCGTCTCTTTTTTTCCTCAACTTCTCTTCGACTTCCTTCGGCATGAGAGAGATGAACAGCGGTTTTCCGGATGAGTTGCGCAGAAGCCCTTCGCCCGCGAGCCTTGCGCCGACGCCCTGCTTTTTTCCAGCCGAAAAATTTTCAGGCAGGTAGCCGCGCGCCCATATACATTTCCCGGATTCGTCCTGAAGCATCCAATCACCGGGGCCCGGAGACGGTTTTGCGCATTTCCCTTCGAACCCCATGAACATTCCCACAACCACAACCGTACGCCCCTCGTAATCCGCGACTTTTTCGATCGCCTGCGAAACAGTGAGCAGCGTGCGTTTCGCCGCCTGCTTCTGCTCCGGCGGCGCCGCGCTCCGTCCTTCGCCGTAAGCCGCGCGCGCGAAGACTGCCGTCAATATGACCGCCGCCAAAGTTAATAACACACGACCCGACTTCATATCCTCGAATTCCCCTGATTACTTCGCACTGTTATTGCTTCTGCTTTTAAAATATGCGAAAAGCCCCACCAAGCCGACGAGGTATCCTATCGACCCGATGATTGGCATCGGCCCCGGCCCCTTTTCACCGGTCTCCCTTATCAATTCCTCGAGCGGCTCTATTTTCTTCTCCACAGCCTTCTCCACCGCATCCTCGAGCGGGTTCTTCGCCGTCGGGCAATCGCAATCGCCGCGCGCGGACGTTTGTTCCTCATCCGAACCGGCTGTAATCGTCACCACGGCGCCCTGCCCCGCGTCCCGGGACTCGCCGTATGCATCCTCGTTTTCCCGGTTCCTGCGCGTCCGTCGAGAACCTGAAGGCCTCGAACCCGTCGCCTCCCCGGCGGAACGCACCGTGGATTGCTCCGCGCTCTTCGTCTCGGATTTTTCCGCCGGTTGTTTCGCCTGTGGAGCGGGCGCGGGTTGCGCGGGTTGAGCGGGTTGAGCCGCCGGCGGCGGCGCAGGCGCTTTCTTGGCGGGCGCCGCTTGCGGCGGCGCTCCGCTCTCCGCGGGAGTGGTCGCCGCAGCGCCAGTCTGCGCAACCTGATAGGCGCCGCTCCGATGCGCACCGGCGCCGCTTTGCGCCGTTGCCGCGGCGGATATCAGCAACATCAATCCAACCGCCGCCGTAATAACTATCTTACCCTTTCTCATTTCCTTCTCTCTTGTCTCCGGTCCCGGCTCAACAAGTCCCGCCGTTCCGGTTTAATAGTGTTTTCTCCCCTGTGATTGTGTTTTTTTTCAGGAGACATGTCAAGATGACGACTGACGCCGGCGCGGATTCGCTATTGCCGAGGCCGAGCCGCCGGTATATATTTGAACAAAAGTCCGGGGGATCGGCTCGACCATGGCAAACGTAACTCTCACCGACGTTAGGAACGTCGATATCACCCGCGCCGTCGAATCCGTTTTCGCCTCCGCCGGGGGCGCGCGCGCCCTGCTCAAAAGCTCGCGGGACGTCTATATCAAAGTGAACGCGATCGATTTCAAGCCGAACGTCTTCACCGATCCCGCGCTTGTGGCAGCCGTGGTGCGCCTCTTCAAGGACAACGGAGCGCGCCGCGTCTTCGTTATCGAAAACTGCACGCAGGGCAACTTCACCCGCCTCGTCTTCGATGCGATCGGAATGTTCGACACCTGCCGCCGGAACGGCGCGCGCGCAGTCTGCCTCGACGAAACGAAATCCACTCCCGTGAAACTCCCGCACATCGATTCGCCCGCCGCCATCTCATCCTTCGTACACGACAGGCTCATCATCCGCCGAGAGGAAAACCTCTACGTAAACATCCCTCTCCTCAAAACCCACTCCATGAGCCAAGTGACGCTCGGCGTGAAAAATCAGTTCGGTTTCCTCGATCAAAGAATCCGGATGTACGACCACAACTTCATGCTGCACCGCAAGATCGCGGACGTTTACCACCTCGTGCAGCCGGATTTCACCCTCATCGATGCGCGCAACGCGATGAACCACGGCCACTATATACCGTCCAAGTTCACATCCGAATGCGTCATCCCGGTCGGGCTTTTCATAGGGAGCGCGGACACCCTCGCCGCGGACGTTGTGGGCGCACGCCTCATGGGGTACGACGTTGACCGCGTCGAACACCTCCGGCTCCTCAAAGAGGACGGCGCGGGCTGCGCGGACATCGGGGAAATGCGCATCGACGGCGCCGAATACCTCGCCGAGCGCGCGCTGAGCCTCACGCATGAACTCAAGGACGCGTTCCCTGAAAAAGTGAAGATAATCAGAGGCGCGGAACGCTGTTGCGCGGAGGGCTGCCGCCGAAACACCGAGGCGGCGCTCGAAGTGTTCGCGAACGACATGGGATGCCCGCATCCGTTCACGATCTTCATGGGCCGCGGGCACAGTCCCGAGGCGCTCGACTCCGAACGGGGGCCGGCGCTTGTCGTCGGCGACTGCGCGATCGAGGAATGCGCCGTGCGGCTCGAGCGTCGCCTCGGCCGCGGCCGCGTGCTCACTTCCCCCGGCTGCAACAACCTCGCCGACACCGCGGGCGGCCTAATCTCCCTCATGGGCCTCTCAACCGTCAAAATAGCCCCCATGCACCCGCTTCGCGCCCTCGCGCTCCTCATAACCGCCCGCCTGCGCGGCTCCCACGCACGCGTCACCCGCATCCTACCGCGTAAAGTCAAACGCTGATCCCCGCCGCACCGCCGGCCGGATCCGGAAACACTCTCGCGGCCCAGCCCGCTTTTTTCTTGGCTAATAGAAGCCACGAGTCCTTGCAGTCCCTGAAAATACCGGTGAACATCCGATACGCCCCGTGCGCATAACCCGGCAATTTCTGCAACATGTGATCGCAGCTCCTCAATTCGACTATCTCAAGATCGAGATATCCCGCCAGCTCCTCCAGATCGTTCCTCACATATTCCCTGATATGCCCTCTCCACTCTCCGGGATACCAATAATACTCCTCGTATCGCGGCATGTTCGTCCTCCCGAACAACACATCAACCCGTTTCCTGATATTCACCGCGTTGGGAACCGTCACAAGCAGAAACCCCTCCGGCTTGGCGAACTCGAGCAGAGAGTTCAATACGTCGCGCGGCGAGCTGTGAAGATGCTCCAAAACATCGTTGAGCATTATCATGTCGAACCAGCCTTTTTCATACTCCGGCAACCCGCCGTCTGTCACCCTGAAGTCAATGCCTGCTTTCGCGGTGAAAGACACGATCTTTTCCATGACTCCGGAGCGTTTGTGCCACTCGTCCCGCATGTCGTCGCAGCCGTGGCAATCGTAGCCCATCAGCTTAAGCACCGCCGTCTTGTCGCAAGGCCCGCAGCCGAAATCCAATATCCTGCTCCCCGGGCCGAGATGCCTCGAAACGACGCCCGCTATGTTCATGCAGGCATCCATCGTCCCGCGATTCATATAACCCTCGAACGGAAATTCCGCAACGATTGACGACAAGGCTTCTTCAGGAGTCATCCCTTCACCTTGCAACCGCTATTTAACTGATTAAATCGATTCAGACAAAATCAAACTGATTCACAACGCCTATATTTTACCACGGATGACCACGTATGTTTATATTTTTTTCGCCATACCCCGTAGCGTTCCAAAAACTCCCGTCGCCCTCGTCCCGGCCGTGTTATACTCGTCCCTACTAAGTTATACTCGTTCCGGTGCTCCGCGCCGGAATGCATGGCTTGACCGCTCCGCGGTCACAAAATCGCACACCCGATACGCCGCGGATCGCCGCTTTTCGCAATTTCCCCCCTCATTCCGGCCCATTTCGCCGTCATTCCGGGCTGAGACCCACAGGGCCGAGACCCGGAATCCATGGGAGACAGGATGTCGGAGGCCGTCATCTCCGGGCAGCCGGGTGCGGAGACCCGGTTCTACAGCTAAAACGTAACATATATTAAGGCCGCAGAGCGGCCTCGCCATTGCCGTTACGACGCGGAGCATCGTAACGAGTCAAAGCACGGCATTATCATCTGTATTTTTGTGAAATACTTTTAAATAAAGGTCGTTTTATCAAATATGCTGGAAAAATAATAATCCAGATATATAAACATAAAATGCCCCACCAAATTGGACTCATGTTAAAAATGCCGGTTGTCCATCCCTTTTTCACGCCCATTCTATGCGCATCAATCAAAACCCATTCGCTCGTAGTTATTATCATCAAAAAGATTATTGTCGAAGAAGGCACATCATCATCCGTATATAACAACGTTTTCACAAGATAACCCAAACCGAATACCAAGATGAACATAAATGTACAAGATATTTTCAATGTTTCCTTATTCATTAATTTATCTCTTTGTTCTTTTTAATTTATTATTACTTCGCCCTCGTTCCTGCCAAGTTGTACTCGTTCCGACGCGGAGCACCGTAACGAGGAAATACTTTTTTAGCATATAACAGATAAAACAATGAAAAAGCATCCTGCTGAGATATTGGTGAGACTTATGAATTTCATGAATGCGAAATAGTTATTAGGAAAGTTTTTTTTATATTTTTTTTCGCGCTTTATTAAATAATATATCTGCGAGCAACATAGATAAAAAAACCAATTGGGCTTTCCTCCATCCTCTTCAGGTATCATACAAGGATCATGCCCATTCGCTTTCAAATAAAAGAAAACACCTA
>JAKLIR010000031.1 GCA_022709505.1 bacterium
GCTGTACGGAACGGGTGTAAACAATGCAGTGATCACGCTTTCCGCACTGGAACCGCCGGCTCTTGACGGAAGTTCGGCGGAAATTGCCCGCGAAATCGTGAATTCGGGGATCAAACAGCTCGACGCCCCGGTGAAAATAATAAAAATCAGCGAACCGTTGATAGTTCATGAAGGAAAGGCATCCGTGCTCTTCGTCCCATGGGATGGCTTCAGAGCCATGTACATCCTCGACCACCCGCATCCAATGATCGGACAACAGGAAGCCGAATTCATTCCCGGAAAGGATGATTACGCGAAGCAGATCGCGCCAGCCCGCACTTTCGGTCTTATCGAAGAAGTGGATGCTCTGCAAAAGGCAGGGCTCGCCCTCGGTGGATCCGTCGAAAATGCCGTCGTCGTCTATCCGGATAGGTATTCGTCGGATTTGAGATTTGAAAATGAATTTGCAAGGCATAAACTCCTCGATTTCATCGGCGACCTGAGCTTATGCGGCTCAATAATACATGCTTTTTGCATCGCTGTAAGAAGCGGACATTCGATGAATGTAAAAGCAGTGAAAAGCCTGCTTGATTTCGAAAAAATTTAGAATTTTTCTTCAATAATATGAATTAATCTAAATAAAGCGAGAAAAAGCGGATACATTGGTTTATCTATTAGAACTTCCTATTTTCTATTGAATTCATAAGCTATTTCCAATTATTGAGTATTAATAATAGAACTCTCTATATGGATATTGTATAAAATTGGGACAGGACTTGGCTTGCGCATATATGAAAATCGACAAAACAGCTATAGTTGATGCCAAAGCAGAGATTTCACCGGAAGTTGAAATAGGGCCTTACAGCATAATCGAGCCGGACGTTATTATCGGAGAAGGAACGGTTATTCATCCTCATGTCGTCATAAGGAAAAACACGATAATTGGGAAAAAATGCGAGGTTTATTCGGGAGCGGTGCTCGGAGGAGAGCCGCAGGACACGAAATTCAAAGGTGAACGAAGTTATTTGAAAATAGGGGACGGGACGGTAATAAGAGAATCCGTTACGGCGCACAGAGCGAGCGGCGAAGAAACGGAAACAGTGATAGGCTCGAATTGCATGTTAATGGCTACGACGCATGTGGCGCACAACTGCAAGGTCGGGGACAGGGTGGTGATGGCCAACCTCGCGACGCTCGGCGGGTTTGTGAGGTCGGCGAAGGAGCGTTCATCGGAGGCGTTACCGGAGCGCATCAATTCGTGAGGGTCGGCGCGTATGCGATGGTGGGCGGCGGCTCGGTCCTACTGGAGGATATTCCCCCGTACATGCTTGTGACCGGGGGCTACCGGCCGCCGGTATGCGGACTGAACAGGATCGGCCTCATGCGCGCCGGGTTCAGCGAAGAGTCGAGAAGGGCTCTTCATAAATCTTACAGATTGTTATATAAAACAGGGCTTTCATTGAACGAAGCAATAGATGAGATGAAGAAACAGCTCGCGGGAGTTCGCGAGGTTGAGGTTCTGATCGGCTTTCTTGAAAATCGCGGTGGAAGAGCCGTAGCAAGCGGAAGATGCCAGAATTGACATTGGGAGAATGATATGAAAATCGGCGTAATAGGCGTTGGCAAAATGGGAATCAACCATGTGAAGATATTCAGCCAGATGAAGGACGTGCAGTTGATCGGAGTGGCGGATATCAGCGAAACGGTCGTCAAGGACGTCGCTCGTGAATACAACACGAAAGCCTTTGTCGATTATCGCGATCTGCTCGCGCTGAGTCCGGACGCCGTCAGCATAGTAGTACCCACCACGCTGCATAAGAAAGTCGCCTCGGACGCTCTGAAAGCCGGTTGTCACATACTCGTGGAAAAACCGATCGCTGCTACGGTCGAAGAAGGCAAGGAGCTAATAGCGCTCGCGAGAAAGAACAAGAAAAAACTGCTCGTCGGGCATGTGGAAAGATTCAACCCGGCGGTAACCATACTGAAGGAACTGATCGACGACGGCGTGCTCGGCGACGTGGTTTCGATATCTTCGAAAAGGGTGGGGCCGTACCAGCCGAGGATCACGGATTGCGGGATCATTCTCGACCTCGCGCCGCACGACATAGACGTAATCTCATACCTTTACAAAGACCGTGTGAAGGAAGTTTACGCGGTAGCCGGGAAGATATTCCATTCGCACGAGGATCATGCGACGTTGATGTTGAAATTCAGACGGGGCACCGCGGGCGTGATTGAGACGAGTTGGCTGCCGCCGCACAGGGTTCGCAAGCTGAACGTTGTCGGCGATTCAGGCGTGGCGTCTCTTGATTTCATAGAGCAAAAAGTTCTCGTGTACGACAAAAACTGGGCTCGCGAGGCGAATGTCGAAAGAGGAGAGCCGCTCAGGAACGAATTAAGATATTTCATCAAACTTATTTCAAATGGAGAACAGCCCCTCGTCAGCGCGGAGGACAGTCTGCACGCTCTCGCCGTTGCGCTCACCGCGATCGAATCGTATCGCAACGGACGTGTTCTTAGAGTACCCATGCCGGACATTGCGGAGACTGAAACCGGAAAGGTTTCTCCGTTCCGCGTAATAACGAAATAGAGTCTCGTTGATTTTGAAAACATCGAGTTGAAAGGGGCGTTCCGGTTTATAGTGCGGACGGCCCCTTTTGTGTTTTACGGATTGAGAAGAAAGCGACGGAACATGAGCACGGCCGGGAAAAAGATTTTCATTACAGCCGGAGAGATATCGGGAGATCTGAATGCTTCGCACCTCGTGAGGGCGATACGAAGCATGGATGCTTCGTGCCGTTTCGTCGGGATAGGCGGGCGACATCTCCGAGAGGCGGGCGTGCAGCTTCTCGCCGACAGCACGACATGGGGTTCCGTGGGATTTTTCGAGGCCGTCGCCAAGACCCCGAAAGTCTATCCCGTGCTGCGGCGCATGAAGCGTATTTTCGCGGCCGAGTCGCCTGACATTTACATTCCCGTGGATTACAGGTTTTTCAGTATGAAAGCCGCGCGCGTCGCGCACGACATGGGCATTCCCGTGGTATATTATTTCGCTCCCGTGAACTGGTTCGGCTCCGGAGGAAAAAGGTTCGCGCAACTCGCCGAAACCGTGGATCTGTCGCTCTTGGCTCTGCCTCTCTCGCAGGACGATTACAAGGCTGCGGGGGCGAGATGTGAATTCGTCGGGCATCCTCTGGCCGATGTCGCCAGACCGTCGATGACGCGCGAGCAGGCCCACGCTCATTTCGGAACGGCGCCCGGCAAACCTTTTGTTGGGCTGATGCCCGGCAGCCGGGTGCAGGAAATAAAGCGGCTCATGCCGGTTTTCGCTCGCGCTTGCGGGCTGATAACTGAAAAAATTCCGGATGTCCAGTTCGTGCTTTTCAGCGCGTCCGAAACGCTCGAACCTCTCATAAACAAGTATTTGAAGGGACTCCCGGTGAAGATAGCCCGTGACGGTGTTTACGATTTCATGAACACGGCCGACGTGCTGGTTGTGTGTTCCGGCACCGCGACGCACGAGGCGGCGTTGATGAAGGCGCCGATGGTTGTTTGTTACAAGTTGTCGCCCGTGACGGCGTGGGTGGCGCGGCGAACAATCAACCCACCCATGATAGCGCTGCCTAACATCCTCGCCGGGGAATTCATAGCGCCTGAACTCGTTCAGGAAGCCTGCACGCCGGATGCCGTTGCGGGAAAAGTTCTTGAAATGTTATCAAGCGAAGACATTAGAGTTAGAATGAAGGCCGCTCTGGGCGGAGTTGCCGTAAAGCTCGGTGGAGCCGGTTCGCTCGAAAGAGCCGCGAGGTTTGTGATAGACGAATTGGAAAAAGGCGCGGCGGCGGGAACTCTGCGAAAAAATAAAGTGGAATGTGAAACGACCTGATGGAGAGAATCCTACTGAACGATAAAGTGCCGATTACACAGACATCCCGTGCGGCCGGGATGAGGCTGATGCGACTCGTGTGGAGGTATAAAGTCCCGGTCATCGTGGGCATGCTCTGCGCGCTTTTGGCGACGTTGCTTTTCAGCGCCGCGCCGCTTTTCATCAAATACATAATCGACGCTATCTCAAAAAAAGACCTGTCGAGGGTCAATATGATAGTGTCTTTAATAGTAATCGCTTTCTTAGTCCGGTGGGTCGTCGCTTATTACAACAATTATCTTGTGACTTACGCCGGAATGAAACTCGTGGAACTCCTGAGAAACGATTCATACCGGAAGCTTCAGTTAATGTCGTTCGGTTTCTATGAGAAACGCAGGGCGGGGGAGCTGATGTCCCGGCTCTCGAACGATACGTCGGTGGTTCAGATGTTCGTAACGTCCGGCATTAATGAAATGGTGCGGGTTCCCATCGGCATAATCTCGGCGCTTGCGGTTGTGATATACCTCAGTGCGAAACTCACGATAATAGCAATCGTGTTGCTGCCGGTGATAGTGTTCATAATAGCCGTGGGCGGCAGGAAGATGAAAAATGTTAGCCTGATGCTTCAGGAGCGGATCGCTGGGTTCAACGCGGTGATCTACGAGGTTCTCGGGCTCATCCACATCGTCAAAATGTTTTCAATGGAGCAATATGAGATCGACAGGTTCACGCAGGAGAACACCGACGTCGTGAACATGACTATGAAGCAGGTGTCAGTGAGATCGTTCTACACGCCGATGGTGGACTTCATGGGTGCGTGCTGTCTCGCCTTGATTTTCTGGATCGGCGCGCACGACATTGTAAACGGGACTCACGATTTCATAACGGGAAAGATGCTCACGCTCGGCGATCTGACGGGGCTTTTCATAGGGTTGCAACAGATGTACACGAACGTGAACCACGTGAATACGATAAACCTGACCATGCAGCACGCGTTCGCGGCCGCGGAGCGCACGTTCGAAATAATCGACATGGAACCCGACATCCAAGACGCCGAAGACGCGGTCGAGATGGAGGAAGTCACGGGCCGTGTCGAATTCGAGGACATCTCTTTCAGCTACAATCCGGGAGAGCCGGTGATACAGGGCGTGAGCCTCACGGCCGAGCCCGGAAAAGTCGTCGCGATTGTGGGTTCGAGCGGTTCGGGCAAGAGCACGCTCGTGAAACTGTTGCCTCGTTTTTACGATGTTAACGCCGGGAGCATCAGGATAGACGGCGTGGATATCCGTAACGCCAAGATGGAGTCATACCGGAAACACATCGGATTCGTCCCGCAGGAGACGATGCTGTTCATGGCCACTATTCGCGAGAACATAGAGTATGGGAGCATAGGCGCGTCCGACGCGGCGATTATAGAAGCGGCGGAAGCGGCGTACGCGCATGATTTCATCATGGAGATGCCGCAAGGGTACGACACGCTCGTCGGTGAGCGGGGAGTAACGCTCAGCGGTGGGCAGCGGCAAAGGATAGCGATCGCCCGCGCAGTGCTGATGAACCCGAAAATTCTCATTCTTGACGAGGCGACTTCGAACGTGGACAACGTATCCGAAGTTTACATTCAGCAGGCGCTCGATAAACTCATGAAAGACAGGACGACTTTCGTGATCGCGCACAGGCTCACGACCGTCCGGAACGCGGATCTGATCCTCGTTTTGGAATACGGCAAGATAATCGAACAGGGCCGGCACGAGGACCTTTATAACAAAGGCGGAACTTATAGGCGTTTGTACGACCTCACTCTGACTACGGAGAGTGTCCCGCCGGGCGATAGCGGAGAAAAGACATGAACGGCAAGGTCATTGGCATAATACCCGCGAGATATGAATCCACGCGTTTTCCCGGGAAACCGATACACCCCATTGCGGGAAAACCGTTGGTCATGTGGGTTTACGAGCAGGCTTCGAAAGCACGGCGTCTCGACGAGGTCGTAGTCGCCACGGACGACGAAAGGATTTTCGACACGGTCGCCGGCGCGGGCGGAATCGCGGTCATGACACGTTCGGACCACCAGACTGGAACGGACCGTCTCGCGGAGGCGGCGTCTTCCCGCGAGTGCGGACTTGTGGTGAATATTCAGGGTGACGAACCTCTTATGGACCCGGAGCTTATAGATAAGGCAGTCGAGCGCTTCAGCGCGATTCCCGACTTCAAGTTCGGGAGCGCGATGACGCCGATCAGAAATGAAGAAGACATCGAAAACCCGAACATCGTCAAAGTCGTGGCGGGCCGCGCCGGACAAGCTCTTTATTTTTCGAGATATCCGATTCCTTTCAGACGGAAAACGGGATTTCTGCCTGTCTATCAGCACATCGGTTTTTATGTCTATAGCAAGGATTTTCTGCTCGAATATTCCAGAATGGCGCCGACTCCTCTCGAACAAACGGAATGTCTCGAACAACTCAGGGCTCTTGAAAACGGCGTTCGCATCGATATGATCGAGACCGAATACAGGGGAATAGGCGTCGACATGCCCGAGGACGTATTACGCATAGAGGAAGAAATAGCCCGAAAAGGACTTTCCTGAAAAGTTCCACCGCATACACAAACTATTTGTAATCATATTCTCGCGTCGTTGGAAATTATTCCGGGCGCATTGGGTCTGGATTCCACGCGTGAGAAAGCATTCAGGTGTATGAGCCGCCCGGCGTGAACCGCCGCGGTTCCACGGATTTTTCCTGAGGAAAAAAACAATATTTCGGCGTTATCGCCCATGGAAAATTTGTGAGTGAAGACGGTTTTCAAAGATTTAAAAACGTGCCGGGCATCATCGATTGTCGGTTGTTTCCGGGTCGGCCCGCCCGATTCGGCGCGGACGGCCGTGTCGTAAGCGTGGCCCCTGACGATTTTTCTGAAATATCCGAGGAACGAATCGACACTATGAAATATATCCGCCATCCATGTGTCCTTGTCCTGAAAAGCAATTAATCCGATCTGTCCGCGTAACGCGGCGAAGCGGGCGGAAATCGATGACACCGGACCGTCGAGAGCTTCAAAAAGATCGTGTAAGTCGAGCGTTCGAGTCGATGCGCCTGTTATAGAAAAGTTTCTGACTATGGTCTCCCACACCAGTTTCTGATCGACTTCCATCCGCCCTTCCGTCGCGAGAGAGCGGATCTTTGCTTCGCCGACCACGCGCCGCAAGCTCCCGAAGCTGAATGATGCGCCCGTGAAATCGAGCTTATCCGGGGGGATTTCTTTTTTAGCGCCTCGCGGACAGTCCCACCTCTTAATTTCCACGCAACTGGATGGTATTTCCGCTTCCCTTCCGGCGGGAATGAGCATACTCGAATTAATCAGCCTGTTCTGAGCGCCGCCGGTAACCGTTTCTCCGTCTATAACCATCGCTTCGGATGCGGATTTGTTAATTATCTTCACTTTCGCCATATCTCCGGTTTCGAGAACTTTGACGGCGCCGGTTCTGAGGCCTTCTTCGATGGAGATCGATTCGGTTTCGTTTTGTGCGGCCGGAAGCGATATCAGGGATACGGGGAAAATGGACAGCGCCTCGAAGCAGGCGCCCGGCTTAACGATCAGACCATCGAGATGTTCGGCTATACTCGCCATAATTTAAAAGATTATATCACTATTGAATATCATACGCAGTTGACATGATCGCCGGGCGAATTTAATAATGTATGTACTTCTAAGAGAGGGCGGGATTTTCTCGTTGAGGGAGAGAGGGAATTCGGGGGGTACAGCTTCAATCGGACTGAAATGAAATCTGAAGGAGGCGCAATGGCGACCAAGTATAAGGGTTACATGGGCAATATGCTCAGAGTGGATCTGACAAGTGGGAAAATATCCGAGTTCGACGTCACTGACAAAGAGCGGGAAATGTTTCTCGGCAATAAAAGCCTTGCGACGAAGATATTGATGGATAACCAGAGGCCGGGAAGAGACCCGTTGTCCGAAGAGGCGATGCTGATTTTCAACACCGGCCCTCTCGTGGGAAGCGGCGCGCCTTGCACGAGCAGGTTCAACGTCACTGCGAAAAGTCCGTTGACGGGCGGAATAGGGACGTCCAACTGCGGGGGCAATTTCGGCGTGAATCTGAAGAAGTGCGGATACGACGCCATCGTTGTGACCGGAAAAGCCGAGAAACCCGTTTATATAGACGTCACGGAGGGCAAAGCCGAGATCAAAGACGCCTCGCACCTGTGGGGAAAAGACACTGAACAAACACAGGAAGCCCTCGATCCCAAATCCGGTAAAGTTGTTATCGGTCCCGCGGGGGAGAATATCGTAAAGTATGCGTGCATAATTTCGCAGGAACGTGCCGCCGGCCGATGCGGACTCGGCGCTGTCATGGGCTCTAAAAATCTGAAAGCGATTCAGGCTAAAGGCTCGATGAAAGTTCCGGTGGCGGACCCCGAAGGATTTAAGAAAGCGATTCAGGCATGGATCAGCGTGCTGAAGAACCACCCCATCACGGGCGACAATCTACCGAAATACGGAACCGCCGGCCTTGTGAACAAGGTCAACATAGGCAACGCGCTACCCACCGGGAATTACCAAAAAGGGCATTATGAAGACGGAGAGATGCTCAGCGGTGAAACGCTCGCCGAGAAATATCTCGTGAAAAACATGGGGTGTCTTTCCTGCCCGATCCGCTGCGGAAGGGTTGTGGAAGTCGATGGGAAACAAGTGAAGGGGCCGGAGTTCGAAACTCTCGGTCTTTTCGGATCGAACATGTACAACAACGACATCCCCAAGATAAACGCGTGGAACAGGCAGATGGACCTGCTCGGAGTTGACACGATAAGTTGCGGGAACACGATATGCTTCGCCATGGAGCTTAATGAGAAAGGCATGCTTAAATCGGATTTGAAATTCGGGAAGTTCGATAACATCGCCCAGACGATCGACGACATAGCATACAGGCGCGGGCTCGGGAATGAGCTCGCTGAGGGGTCGAGAGCGCTTGCGGAGAAGTACGGCGGCAAGGATTTCGCGATAAATGTGAAGGGGCTCGAGATAGCGTCTTACGATCCTCGAAGCGCAGTCGGCCTCGGGCTCGGATACGCAACGGCCAATCGCGGCGGCTGCCACCTCAACGCCGGCTACATGATGTTCATGGAAAGGATTGCGCCGATCAACGTCGATCCTTACTCGACAAGTTCGAAGCCCGGCCTGACGATTTTCCAGCAGAACACGTTCGAGGCGGTCAGCGCGTCCGGCTGCTGTTTATTCACAACGTATGCGATTTTCCCTCCGATAGCTTTCAGGATAAAGCCGTTCGGCATCGCCGCGAGGATCGTCTCCAAAGTCATGGGGGCTTCCGGTCCGGTCATGAACCATTTCGGGAAGCTTCTCCCGTGGGGAGCGCCTATACATGTTCCGATCATGATACCTCATTCGCTTGCTCTCGCGAAGCTTACGGGGATGAAGATGTCGCTCGGTAAATTCATACTGGCGGGCGAGAGATGTTTCAACATCGAGCGGTTGTTCAACTTCCGGGAAGGGGTAAGAGGAGAATTTGACACGCTTCCGGGCCGGTTCCTCAAAGAGCCGATGGATCCTTCCAAGCCCAAGAAAACGGTGGTGCCGCTCGGCAAGATGTTGCCGGTATATTACAAGGTGAGAGGCTGGGCGCCGGACGGAACGCCGGGCGTCAGAAGACTCAAAAAGCTCGGACTATCTCATTTCGTTTCGAAAGGCTGAAAACATGCCTGAGATAAAAGTCAAATTCTACGCTCTTCTGAGGTCGAAAGTCGGCCGCGATGAAATGACCGTCACTGCATCGAGGCTGAAGGATGTCATGAATGTTTTAAAGCGTGATTTGGGGCCCGAAGCCGTGAAAGTGATTAGTTCTTGTCATGTTTATATTAATCAAGATAATGTGGCATTTTTGAAAGGGGAAAGAACGTCTTTGAAGGAGGGCGATGTAGTACACATCCTGCCTCCGACGGGCGGCGGATGAAATAGGGCGGCCGAAAACGGAAAAAGGAGAAAAAGATTATGAATCGAAGATTGACTGCGGTTTTACTTGTAATCGTCGCCGTTTTTGCGGGAGTTTCGGCGAAAAGCGCGGCGCTTAAAGACCCGAAAGCGATAATCAAGAAGGCAAAAGATAGGGCTTTGAGCCTTAATAGTTATAGCTACACGTATATAAAAGAAGGATGGGATTTTGAGATGGACAAAACGGCGGAACAGACCAAATCGGTCGCCGGCGACGTCGCGAAAAATCCTCTGGCGAAAAAATACTCCAATCAGGTCAATGAGGTTGATACGTCGAAAGCCAAGTTCATGAAATACAATGTCGATATCAAGTTCATGAAACCATACAGCGTTCAGATGAAGATAACTCAATCGGATTATGTGCCGAGCCTGCTGAAAGATGCTGTTTTGACATTCAGGTCGGACAAGGACGACAAGGTTTTTTATGTAAAGCCGAGGATCAGCCCGTTGGGAATAAAAAGGGCGATCGACTCAGCGTCGGGAAACTTTCTTTACACTCCGTTGTTCATAAACTTCATGAAAATCGACGGCTTGATGAAAGATGCGGCGCCGGTGCTCGAAGGAACAGCGAAAGTTGACGGACGAAACGCGTACAAAATAGCGTTCAATTTTCCGGGCGCCAAAGACCCGAAGAGACATCCCGTGGATTATGACAAATGGAACATCCCTAAATCAGTTCAGTGGAAATACAAAGAGGAAATTGATGAGTTCGCGAGAGGGAACGTCGGCAAAGTGGTCTATTTCTTCGACGTGGATACGTTCGATCTTCTTAGAAGCGATTGTCTTCAGAAAAACGGCAAGGAATATTTCCACAAGGAATGGAAAAATTTCAAAACAAACAATCTCTCGGAAAGTGATTTTTAGCATTCTGAAAACTCATCGCCGCGACATTCGGCAAAAACAAAGAATGACAAAAAGCCCCGATTCACCGGGGCTTTTTTTATTTAATAAGGTTTCCTAAAGGAATATATAATATTGAACTATTGACATATTTATGTCGAATTGATAGAAAATTTAGGGTTAATTCAATTAGTAACCGACCATCAATGGGAAAGCATCTGAGTGGGCATGAGGGGGGCGGAGTAAAGGGATCCGGCTCAAACTTGTCTTGATGGGCTTGCCCAAAACTTTTGAAAGAAAAGCATCGGGGAAGGTACACGCCATGAAGGAATTGATGACAGGAAATGAAGCGATAGCGCGCGGAGCATGGGAGGCTGGATGTGGTTTTGCAACAGCATATCCGGGAACGCCGAGCACTGAAATAACCGAAAACATAGCGCGCTACAAGGAAATTTACGCCGAATGGGCGCCGAACGAAAAGGTTGCGTTCGAAGCCGGAATCGGAGCGGCGCTCGGCGGAGTGAGAACGCTCGTCTGTATGAAACACGTCGGCTTGAACGTGGCCGCGGACCCGTTCTGCACGTTCAGCTACACCGGCACTTCCGCCGGATTCGTTCTGATATGCGCCGACGATCCGGCGATGCATAGTTCCCAGAACGAACAGGACAACAGGTATTACGCGCGGCTCGCCAAGGTGCCGATGCTCGAACCTTCGAACTCACAGGAAGCAAAGGATTTCACGGCGCTCGCGTTCGAGCTCAGTGAAAAGTTCGACACGCCGGTAATGGTGAGAGTGACCACGAGAATATCACATTCGCGCGGCATCGTGGAACTCGGGAAAAGGAAAAACGTCAAACAAAAACCTTTCGAGCCGAACCCGCCGAAGTACGTAATGGTTCCCGCGAACGCCAGAGTCAGGCACAAAGTGGTGGTCGAAAGACAAAAAAAACTCGCGGAGTTGAGCGAAACATCACCGATTAACAGGATCGAAAAAGGAAAAGGTAAGATTGGAGTCGTCTCAGCGGGTGTGGCGTACCAATACGCGAGGGAGGTTTTCCCGGACGCCCCGTTCCTCAAGCTCGGCTTCACGCACCCACTCCCGAAAAAGCTCATAGGCAAGTTCGCCAAGGGCAAGGAAAAAATATACGTCGTGGAAGAACTCGAGCCCTATATCGAAGAGCAGATAGCGGCGCTCGGGATCCCGGTTATAGGCAAGCAGAAGCTTCCTATCATAGATGAGCTGAACCCGGACATAGTGAAGGCGGGTTTCATTAAGAAACGAAAGCCGAATCCGGTGGAAGATATTTCAGCTCTTCCGAAACGGCCGCCGAACCTCTGTCCGGGTTGCCCGCACAGAGGGCTCTTCACGGCGATCAAGCAACTGAAGCCGGTCATATTCGGAGATATCGGATGTTACACATTGAGCGTGCTGCCGCCTCTCAGCACTCACGACAGTTGTATATGCATGGGAGCGAGCATCGGCGTGTCTTACGGATACAGCAAGGTGGGCGCGAACGAGATCAAGAAAAGTCTCGGAGTGCTCGGAGATTCGACATTCCTGCACAGCGGTCTGACCGGTGTTCTCGAAATGGCGTATAACAAGGGCATGAACACCGTGATAATTCTCGACAACAGGACGACCGCCATGACCGGAGGGCAGAATCACCCGGCCACCGGCTTCACTCTCAAGGGAGAGGAAACTCGCGCTGTCGATATCCCGGCCTTATGCAAGGCGCTCGGAGTGGAACGCGTTTTCGTGACAAGCCCGTTCAAGGTGAAGGAAACGCGGGAGCTCGTGAAGCGCGAACTCGATATCAAGGAGCCGAGCATAATAATATCCAGCGAGCCGTGCCCGCTGATTTTCAGAAAGCGCAGCGCGCCGTTCGCGGTAGATCCCGAGAAGTGCAAGGAGTGCGGCGCTTGTCTTCAGATAAACTGCCCGGCGCTCACTCGGAAGGGAAAGAAAGCGCAGGTAGTGGATTATCTCTGCAACGGCTGTTCGGTTTGCGCGCAGGTTTGCAAGTTCAACGCGATCGAAAGAGTTCCGGAAAAGAAGGCGACCGCGAAATAAGAAAAAACTCACCGGGGTTAATGATATGACATCAATGGAAAAACTCGACATCCTCATAGTGGGAGTTGGAGGACAGGGGATAATACTGTCAAGCAGAATAGTGTCGCTCGCATTCGTAAGGGCGGGCTTCGATGTGAAACAATCGGAAGTGCACGGCATGGCGCAGCGAGGCGGCGCGGTTTCGAGCCACATCAGGGCTTCCGCAAACGTCTATTCGCCGCTCATCCCGGACGAATCCGCGGACTTTCTCCTCTCATTCGAAAAGCTTGAAACGCTCAGATATCTGAATTTCGTCCATTCCGGAACAACGGTTCTGATAAACGACCAGCGAATAGACCCACCGTCGGTGGCGGCGGGAAAGCAGGAATATCCCGAGGATATAAAGGCCCGCATCGCGAAAAAGACGAAGAAGATCGACTTCGTGCCCGCGGCGGCGGAAGCGTTCGCGCTCGGAAATGAGAGGATCGTGAATTCGATTCTCACCGGCGTGCTCGCGGCCTATCTTCCGTTCGACAAGAAGATTTGGATCAAAACATTCAAAGAAACCCTTTCCCCCAAGCTTCTCGATATCAACCTGAAAGCGTTCGAGAAGGGGCTCGAATTCAAGAAAAATTTCTAAGAAAGAGGAAAGCGAGATGGCTGCAAAACATTTGATGTGGAACCAAAGCGCCGAGTGCATGCCCGACTCGAAGAAGAAAGAGCTTCAGCTTGAACGGCTCAAGGAAACGGTAAAAAGGGTTTACGACAACGTGCCTTTCTACAAGAAGGCCATGGATGAAAAGGGGGTAAAACCGTCGGACATAGTAAAACTCAGCGACGTTTCCAAACTCCCGTTCACGACAAAGGACGACCTTGCCGCGAACTATCCGTTCGGCATGTTCGCCGTACCGCTCAAAGACGTGGTGAGAGTTCATTGCTCGTCCGGGACGACCGGGAAACCGAAAGTCGCCGGATACACGAGGAACGATATCAACACTTGGGCCGAAGTGATGGCGAGAACGCTCGGATGCGGAGGGACGACCGAGAAGGATATCTTGCAGAACGCATACGGATACGGGCTTTTCACCGGCGGCCTCGGCGCGCACTACGGCGCTGAAAAGATCGGCGCCACCGTCGTCCCGATCTCGGGCGGCAATACGAAAAGACAGATACTGATCATGAAGGACTTCGGAACGACGAAACTTTGTTCCACGCCTTCTTATTGCTTGAATATCGCGGAATCCCTGCGCGAACAGGGAGTCGAACCTTCGGACCTCAAACTGAACACCGCTTTTCTCGGCGCGGAACCGTGGACGAGCGAGCTTCGCGCCCAGATCGAAAAAGAATTGAACATCGACGCCATAGATATTTACGGCTTGACCGAGATAATCGGCCCCGGAGTGTCGTCGGAATGCATGGAGAAGAACGGGCTGCATATCTTCGACGACCATTTTCTTCCCGAGATCATAGACCCCGCGACGCAACAGCCGCTTCCGGAAGGAGAGATCGGGGAGCTTGTGTTCACGTCTCTCACGAAGGAGGCGTTCCCGATCATAAGGTACAGGACGAGGGACATCACGAAGCTGTCGTCCGGGGAATGCGCTTGCGGAAGAACGCATGTGAAGATGCAGAGGGTGACCGGCCGCACGGATGATATGCTGATCGTACGCGGAGTGAACGTGTATCCGAGTCAGGTGGAGAGCGTGCTTGTCGCCATACCCGGCGTCGAACCGCACTATCAGATCCTCGTGGACCGCAAGGGAGCGATGGACCTTCTCGAAATATGGGTAGAAGTTTCCGAGACGGTGTTCAGCGACGAAATCAAGGGCCTCGAAAACCTTGAAAAGAAGATAAAAAGCAATCTTGAAAGCGTTCTGCAGATCGCGGTCAAGCTCAAGCTCGTCGAACCCAAAACAATTCAAAGGTCGGAAGGCAAGGCGAAAAGGATCATAGACAAACGTACGGTGTACGACAAGATTTGATGCGGTGGTCCCACACCGGCATCAACGTCGAAAGGAGACTTCAATGGTCAGACAGATATCGATTT
This sequence comes from bacterium, assembly GCA_022709505.1. Classification (GTDB taxonomy): domain Bacteria; phylum UBP15; class UBA6099; order UBA6099; family UBA6099; genus JAKLIR01. The sequence goes on from JAKLIR010000031.1 coordinate 14,800, forward strand.
TCCTCGAGAATAAGTTCGGAAGGCTCGCGGAAGCGACCGAAGCGCTGGGGGAGTCCGGAGTGAACATCAGGGCTCTTTCGGTTGCAGATACATCGGACTTCGGAATCCTGCGCTGCATCGTGAACGATACCGACAAAGCGCTGAAGGTTCTGAAGGAAAAAGGGTTCACGGCGAGCGCCACGAGCGTGATCGCAGCGGAAGTTCCCGACTCGCCCGGAGGCCTCGCGACTCTTCTCAAGCTGCCGAAGGAAAATAACATCAACGTGGAGTACCTGTACGCGTTCGTAACGAAAGCCATAACCAACGCTATAGTTGTTTTGAGAGTGGAAGAGATAGACAAACTGCTCGGACTTTTCGAGAAAGGGGGTGTGAGAGTACTTTCGGAAAAAGAACTCAGTTCAATCTGATTAACCCGGTCAGGCCGGCCGGGGAAAGACGCCCTCCACCCCGGGCGAAAAATTATTGAAAGGTGCAAATTGATGACGAAAAGATTCAACCTTTTATGTTCCCTCGCAATAGTAGCCGTGCTCGCCGTGACCATGGCGTTCGCAACAGGCTGCTCGAAGAAACCG
>JAKLIR010000310.1 GCA_022709505.1 bacterium
GGCGTCTTCCACTCGTTCGCCGATCTCCACAAAACCGCCGGGCAGCGCCCATTTCCCCTTGAACGGCTCGTTTCCGCGCTGGACGAGAACTATCCCCCCATCGGTTATGATGAAAGTGTCCGCTGTGAGAAATGGAGTTTTTCTATCCATAATGGTTCTCTTCCTTCCCCGCGAAGTTATAATACATTAGGTTAAAATTATGCGGGATTGGCAGTGCAAATTCAACAGAGCAGCGGCAAACGTTCTCGCAATAGTGGTCGCTATCATCACTCTTGTTTGCGTTCCGGCCTCCGGTGCGTGGATTCAGGTTCTCAATCGCTGGGAAAAGCCCTTAAAAGACGGCGTCGTTTATACTCACTATCGACTTTCCGCGAGCGGGAAGCAGGTTCACGCGCACGTTGTATCGGTAACGCTTGAAAGGCCCGATATCGACATCAGGCCGATGCTCGCGCACGACCGTCTCGATTCACTCGAAACCGTTCCATCCATGGCCAAGAGGAACGGTGCGTTCGTGGCTATAAACGGGTCCTTCTTCAACCGTTCGAGCCGCGATCCGTTCCCCGTGGGCTTCATGATGATCAACGGCAGAACGCTTTATTTCTCGCACACTTACAGAAGCGCGTTCGGGCTCACCGAGGCGAAGATACCGCTGTTCGGATATCCGCGCACGAAGGGAATCATTTATCATGAGAAGAGGGGCGAATACTTTTTTTTGTGGGGAATGAACAGGCGGCGGAGGGACAACGAAGCGCTTGTTTACACGGCCGAGTACGGCTACAAGACCGGCACGAACGTTTACGGCCGCGAAGTTAGGGTCGCGAACAACAAGGTCATCGGCCTTCAATACGGAAACTCCGAGATACCGCTCGATGGGTTTGTGATATCACTGCACGGGCAGAGCAGGCGGTACTTCGACTGGTTCAAGAGGGGCGACCCGATAAAGCTGTACTTCGTCGTGGACCCGGCGTGGCTGGACGTGCAGAACGCGATCACCGGCGGTCCGATGCTGATCCGCGGAGGCCGCTGGGCGCTCGGGGAATCGACGTCCGAAAAAGTGCCTCACGGGTGGTATGAGCGGAACCCCGTGACGGCGGTCGGGAATACCGCAGACGGACGCCTCGTGTTCGTGGTCGCGGACGGGCGGATCAGAGGTTACAGCGCAGGAATGACATACAACGAACTCGCGGAATTCATGCGCTCGCTCGGCTGCATAAACGCGATCGGCATGGACGGCGGCGGCTCGAGCACCATGACCATAAATGGTGTGACGGTGAACCGGCCGAGCGACGGCCGCCCGCGCGCCGTCTCCAATGCGATAGGTATTTTCTTAAATCAGTGAAATCCATCAACCGCTTTTTTCCATCTTAGTCGTTTTTTTATACGAGGTTCGAGGGGTCTTTCATTTCCGGAACCGATGCGCGGAAAAAACATTGCGGGATCACCGCACGGAGGGGTTTATGAACGAAGTCCTTACGAAAATAACTAACGGCATATACGCGCTCGGCGTGAAGGCCGGGGCTGTGAGAAATGAAATGATAGCGTCTTGGGTGATGCAGGTGTCTTTCGAGCCCCCGCTCGTGGCCGTGGCTGTGCATAAGACGCGTTTCACACACGGACTTCTTCTCGAAGCTGGGGAATTCACGCTAAGCATACTCGGCGGAGAACAGGCTGGGATCGTGAATCAGCTCAAGGGCGCAAAGGAAGTGACGGAGAACACGATAGGCGGAGTCGAAGTCGAAACGGCCTCGAACGGAGCGCCGGTGCTGAAGGATTGCGTCGGTTACGTCGAGTTGAAAATCGTGAGGAGCGTGGAGAACGGAGACCACACGCTTTTCATAGGGGAAGTAACGCGCGCGAAGATTGTGTCCGGCGGCGCGCCGCTATCGGCGTTCGAATTGGATCATTACTACGGAGGGTGAAGCGATCCGCTTCACAGTTTCCAATCTTTTTTGAGAATATAATTCCCGGCTTTGTCATAAACCTTGCTTTTGAGTTCCGCCTCGTATTGAAGTATTGTTTCCTTTTTTCGCGGCTTGACCGCGCGCGCGGGCGAACCCGTGTAAACCGTCCACGGCTCGCAATCCCGCACTATGAGGGAATTCGCGCCCACCGCAACGCCTTCACCTATCGTAACGCCGGGGAGAACAACCGTGTTCGCGCCTAAGATGACGTGTTTCTTTATGTGGATTTGGGACCTTGTAATCTTCCTGTATTGATTCGGTACGGTCGGGCCGATCATCGCATTTCCGAGAAAGTCGTCAGTCCCCGTCAGAAGGCGGCTCCCGGTCGCGATGTTCGAGAAATCCTCGATCACGAACTCTCCGCCGCCTGTTATCGAGACGAATGACGCTATGTGAATGAAACTCCCGATATCGGTGTTCTCTCCTCCAACTATGAAAACGAAATCGTCTATAACTATCGAATCTCCGAGAGTAATCGTGTCGCGGCCCACGATTTTAGCCTCCGGCCAGATCACGACGTCACTCCCTGCTTTTCTGAATCCCTTAAGGTTTTCCATATCACTCACCCATAGTCCCTTTCCAATGGTTATAAAATCACACCTTTGCGGTTTTTCCCGACGAATCGAATAAACGAAAAACATCCTCGTCCGAAATTCTGATGTGCGACGCTTCTTTCTCTCTCGCGGCGCGTATCCCGTCTTTTTTCGCCGCGACTTCTTTTATCACGGGAAGCATGTACGTTCTCAGCGTCATAACGTTCGCGGTTGTTTTCACGGCGAGCATTGCGAAGTGCGCGGCTCGGAGCTTTGCATCCGTGAGGTTTTTCCAGTTGCATATCAACTGGTTGCGTCTGTTGATACGCCCTATGTATTCTTCTCGATTGGAGGAGCGGATCACACCGTGCGATCTGTGAAGCACCTTGCTCCGCGGCTCGAAGATCACTCTCATACCGCGCTTCCACGCCCTGTAGCCGAGGTCGAAATCCTCCCAGTAGAAGGGATGGTAAAGAGGGTCGAAGCCGCCGAGTGAGAGGAAGGCGTCGCGCCGGAAAGCGGTGGAGCCGCCCGAGCCGTAGATGGTGTCGCTCGGGCTATCGAGAGGCGGATTTACGTCAACCACCGGCTTGAGAAATCCGGAAACAAACCCCGGCAGTTTGCGCGCTTCGACTATATGTCCGTTCTCGTCGCGCGAGAGACTCGTCACCGCGAAAACGCCGGCGGAGTCGAAATGACGTAGGAGGTGCTCCCAGAAATCTTTTTCAACAATGACGTCGTTGTTCAAAAGATAGACTATATCGCCACGTGCGACGTTCACTCCGTTGTTGCAAGTCGCTCCGAAACCGACGTTCATATCCTGCCGGATCAATTTCACTCCGGGAAACCCCGTTGCTATCTCCGCGCTCCCGTCGGGGCTTGCGTCATCCACGACGATTATCTCCCATTCGAACGGAGCGCCGCCGAGCGAATCCGTCGCGGCGTCGAGACAGTCTCCGAGATACGGTTTCCCGTTGTAGTTGGGGATTATCACGCTTAATTTCATGTTCGCCGGTTCAGCGGAAGCCTGTTGCAACTCCGCCGCTGATCAATCCTCTCCAGTGTAAATCTTTTTAATCTCTTCATAGTATTTATCGATTGTCATAACTTCCCGGATGCCGCTCCGGAGCCTGATTATTTCGCTCGGATCATCTATGAGTTTTCTTATGAGGGACGAGAGTTCGCGTTTGTCGCCGGGCTTAAAGAGCAGGCCGTCAACTCCGTTCGTCACTCTCGTGGCGACAGCGCCGGACGCTGCCGCGATCACAGGCGCGCCGGCCATCCATGCCTCCGAAAGCACGAGCGAAAACGTCTCATGTCTCCGCGTCGGATTCAGAACGCAATCCGCGCCTGAAAGAATTTCCGGCAGATCGCCGTCGTTGTATTTCCCCTTGTGCTTTATGTTACCCTTTTTTCTCAGTGCGGCTTCGAGCATCGGTTTGATATCTTTCGAAATGGAGCCGCCGTGAAGTTCGAGAATCGCTTCGTCCTCGTCTATCCCTGAAAAAACGTCGAGCAGGAGATCGACCCCTTTTTCATGGTTGATGTTCCCTATGAAAACGAACCGCAGGGGCGGTTTAGGGTCGGGCCGCATCCGTGCTTCGAAGCGCGGGATGCCGAGCTCGATCAGTCGGGAATTATTCGTCTTGAAACCTTCCGAAGCGTATCTGTTCAGCACGTATTCGGACGCAAAGAGCACGTTGTCTATCCGTGAAAACGCGGTGCGCCTGTTGCGAATGACGCCGCGCAGATAAGTTGTGTCCGCATCTTCTCCAAAAATAGGCGAGAGAGGAGCGGCGGCTCTCACGCGGAGGCGCTTCGCTCTCGGGAGGCAATACATCGCGCAGTTGCGTCCGCCGTCCGAGTCCTCGCAGAAGCGGCCGTTTCTCCTCACAAGGTGCGTCTGCATGCAGAATATCTCGAAATCCTGAAGAGACAGCACCGTTCTCGCTTTAGATATGACGGATGCGGCGAGGCAGGTTTCCGGCAGATATTTCAGGTGGTGGATGTGAATGACGTCGGGTTCGAAACCCGACAGGACGGAAGTGTAAAGTTCGTTGAGTCTCTTTGCATCCGGTCCCGGAGTTATGAAGCTGTTGCGGGGTTGTCTGCGGAGTCCGAGCAGTCTGATGTTTCCCTC
>JAKLIR010000311.1 GCA_022709505.1 bacterium
GAGACAAGGATTATACAGCGGCGGCAGGGAAGGATATTAAAACTCCGGACGGCGCTCAACAGGGTGTCAAGGCCGAATATTTCGCGAACAAGAAGCTCGAAGGCGCGCCGGCGACGACTCGCATCGAGGAAAAAATCGACCTCGATACGGTTAACAAGCCGCCCGATCCGGTGATTCCCAAGGGCGCTTTTTCGGCGCGCTGGTCAGCGAGCGTCACGCCATCGGTTTCGGGCTCGTACAAGTTTGCACTGAATGTGGAAGGCGGCGCGAAACTGTTTTTCGACGGCAAGCTCCTCGCGGAAAAACAACTTGTGAAAACGAAGGGGTTCAAGGCTGGGCGGGCGTTCGATGTAATAAAGACGGCCGGGGGGAAGCAGGAGCGTCTTAGCGCGGAGGTCGATCTCGACGCCGGAAAGACCTATCAGCTCAGCGTTGAGTATGTTTACGGCGGCGACAACGCGGTGTGCAGGCTCGAATGGCTCACCCCGTCGCTTGAGAAAAAGAAAGCGGTTGAAGACGGGCTCGAAGTCGCTCGGAAGAGCGACGTAGCGATTGTTTTCCTCGGAATAGGACTGGATCAGGAACGGGAAGGGATAGACAGGGCGGACTTGAATCTCCCGCAGGATCAGGAGGATTACATGCGTCGCCTTCTCGCGGTGAATCCGAACACGATAGCGGTTCTCATAAACGGCAGCCCTCTCTCGATCAATTGGATTGATGAGAACGTTCCGGCGATAGTCGATGCATGGTATCCGGGCGAGCAGGGCGGGAACGCGTTGGCGGATGTGCTTTTCGGCGACTACAATCCCGCCGGCAGGCTGCCCGTGACTTTCTATTCCTCGGTCGATCAGTTGCCGCCTTTCGACGATTATGAAGTCTCGAAAGGGCGCACGTACATGTATCTTCAGAGCAAACCGCTCTATCCGTTCGGGTACGGGCTGAGTTTCACGAAATTCGATTATTCCGGTCTGAAGATCGACAAGGATCGGGCTTATGAAAACCAGACGGTCAAGGTGAGTCTGAAAGTCGGTAATACCGGCGCTCGGGACGGCGACGAAGTGGTCCAGCTCTATGTCCGGAAAACCGATTCTCACGCGAAGCGGCCGACAAAGCAGTTGAAAGGTTTTAAACGGATCACTCTCAAAAAAGGCGCGTCGGCGCAGCTCGCGATCGAGCTAAAAGTCGCCGATCTTGCATTCTGGAGCGATGCCGATAAAAAATTCGTCGTGGAGCCCGGGAAATACGAAATAATGGTCGGAGCATCCTCGAACGACATCAGGTTGAAAACCACGTTGGAAGTGGTGAAATAGAAATTCCGGCGGAGAAAGCCGGAATTTTCATGGGTTGAACCGGGGCCCGTATTTCTCCGCGTATTCGGAGAGCCGCCTGTTCATCTCGTCCTCACCGATCTCTCGAGTGTACGCAAAAGGCGGTTTTTTGAACAACGCGCCGTTCGTCATAGCGGCGTCAACATCTTCCGCCGTCGCGACCCCTTCGGCGACGAGTCGGCGCGCCTCGGCGACCACCGCCGTCAGTATCCGGCTCACCACGAGCTCACGGTTTTCCATATTCGTAAAACCCCTTTCCGGATTTGACGCCGAGAGCGCCTTGATCGTGTAAATTCTTAATTATTTCCGGCACGGCAAGCCTTTCGCCGAACGCGTCTTCGAGGATTTTCATAACTTTATACAGAAGGTCGATACCGAGCTGGTCCGCCATTTTGAACAGTCCGATCGGCAGTCCGGCGTCCGGTTTCACAAGAGCGTTGTCTATCTCGGCTCTCGGCAGGAGCCCCTCGCTCTCGCACCTGATAGCTTCGAGCATCGCCGCGCAGAGCAGGCGGTTCACGATGAATCCCGCGCTGTCGGCGCACTTCACGGGCGATTTTCCCATGGCTTCGGCGAGAGCGCACGTGGCGTCCACGGTCGAATCGCTTGTCTCCGCGCCGCGGATCACTTCCACGAGCCTCATCATGGACACCGGATTGAAGAAGTGCATTCCAACCACGCGGTCCCGGCATGTGGTTTTCTCGGCGATTTTTGTTATGCTGAGAGCCGACGTGTTGGTGGCCAGAATCGCTCTGTCCGGACATGCTTTTTCGAGTTCCGCGAATACTTTCTGTTTCAGTTCGAGATTCTCGGGCACGGCCTCGATCACGAAGTCAGCGTCCGCAAAGCCGTCATAATTCAGAGTAGTGGAAATCAGCCTGATTTTTTCATCCATTTCCTCGGGGGACATGCGGCGTCTTTTCACCTTGAATTCATAAATCTGCTTTGTTTTGTTGATTCCGGCGTCAAGAAAGCGCTGCTCGATGTCTTTCATGATCACGGGGAAACCGGCCTGCGTTGCAATGAAAGCAATCTCCCCGCCCATCGTACCGGCGCCGACTATTCCAATCCTCAAATCACCCATATCGCCACCTCACTGCCACCGCCTCGGGGTTCGGCGTATTTTACCGGATTATAATACGCATCGCGATTGTTTCAAACACCGTGAACGGGGATGCATGTATTGACGGTCGTGCGCTGAATCCAGCCGCTCGGCTTAAATTATGCTTTAAAAAAATATTTAACTTATATATAATCACTACGTTTCAGAGGATAATTTTCGCCCCGGAAGGCGCATCAGGAGATGTGCGCGCCGCGGTAAATGCGTGAAAGGAACTACCGACAGCATGAAAAGGATCAGCATAGTTTATTCGGATTGTTACCTTGACCATGAAACCGGCTCGCACGTGGAGAATCCGGGCAGGATCAAAGCAATTCAGAGGGCGCTCACGACGGCGCCGTGGAGCGATCAGCTCGACTGGATACAGCCGAGGCGGGCCTCAGTTGACGAAATCGCGATGATACACGACAGGGATTATATCGAATACATCCGGCGCTCGTGTGAAACGGCGCGGGGAATAACCTACCTTAATCCGGATACGGCGATATCCCCGGACAGCTACGAGGTGGCGCTGCAAGCCGCGGGAGGTGTTTTCGAGGGGATAGACAGGGTGGTTTCTGATTCCGCCGCGGGCTTTTTCGCGCTCGTTCGGCCGCCCGGACATCATGCGGAAGCCAATGAGGCTCTCGGTTTTTGCATTTTCAACAACATCGCCATCGGCGCGAAATACGCACAGCTTACCCACGGCCTGAAGAAAGTTTTCATCCTCGATTGGGACGTCCACCACGGGAACGGGACGCAGCACTCATTGTACGAAGACCCGACGGTGTTCTTCGCGTCGTTCCATCAGTATCCATACTATCCGGGGACCGGCGGAATGACGGAAATGGGAAAGGACAAGGGCCTCGGATTCACGATGAATTTCCCCATGAGGGCGCGGAGCACGGACGACGATTACATGCTCCTCATGGAAGAATGTGTTTTCCCGGCGATAAAAAAATTCCAGCCAGACTTGCTGTTGATATCCGCGGGATTCGACGCGCACCGGGACGACCCGCTCGGCGCGATCCTGCTGACGGAATCGTGCTATGGAGCTATGCTGGAGTGCGCGCGCGAAGCCGCCGGCGACGCCTGCAAGGTCGGGATCGTGCTCGAAGGCGGATATAACTATGATTCTCTCGCGTCCTGCTCGTCAAAAGTAGTGGGCGTTTTCACCGGGGAGGACCACCACGGCTATGCGGCGGTGGCGAAGTCCCCGGGAAGTCAAGCTCTCGAACTCGTTCGTTTTCATCAGGAGCGGCATCCGATACTCCGCCGGTCCTGATCCCCGCGCTGCCGGAGGATTTCAATTTTATGCGCATAGTTTTTCTCGGCACCAGCGGCGGTATTCCCACGCCGCGAAGATCGCTTCCGTCCGCGGCCGTCATCCGCGAGGGCGAGATGATCCTTTTCGATTGCGGCGAAGGTACTCAGGCGCGCATCATGAAAAAAGGGCTCGGCTTCGGACGGCTCACCAAAATTCTGATTTCACACCTTCACGGCGATCATCTCTCAGGGCTCATGGGCCTTCTGATGACTCTTACTCTTCTCGAACACGACTCGCCGCTCGATATTTACGGGCCTCCCGAACTCGAACCGTTTTTCCACTCGCTTGTAAAAGACATCAAACTCCGCACGAGGTTCCCGGTGACGATCAGGCCGGTGGAAAGCGGCATACTCGTCCGCGAAGAGGAATATATAATCGAGGCCGCGCCGCTCATGCACTCCGCGCCTTGCTTCGCTTTCGCCCTTCAGGAAAGGGTGAGGCCCGGCAGATTCAACCTCGAAAAAGCAAGAGAACTCGGTATCCCCGAAGGGCCCATGTACAATCGGCTCCAGCACGGAGAGACGATAACACTCGAGGACGGACGCGAGGTTTCGCCCGCCGAAGTGCTCGGTCCGCCGAGGAAGGGGCGCCGCATCGTTTACGCGACTGACACGGCTTATTTCCCGCCGATAATCCCTTTCTGCCGAGAGGCGGACCTTCTGATTCACGAGGCCATGTTCACTTCCGACATGGAAGAAGAAGCCCGCGCGCGCAAACACTGCACCGCGGAACAGGCCGCGATGATAGCACGGGACGCGAACGTTAAACGCCTCGTCCTGACCCACCTAAGCGCCCGTCACAACGATGTTAAACCCTTGCGAGACGAAGCTCGCTCGGTTTTCCCCGAGACCATGGTCGCCACC
>JAKLIR010000312.1 GCA_022709505.1 bacterium
CGCGGGCGATCCGGCGTCGCACTCGATTACCTTGAGCGCGTCGGAAGCCAGCTCGCCGGAACGTTTCCACAGCGCGGCCCAATCAGGGTGCCCGGCCCTCGGAGAGTACATATCGAATTTCATCTCGGGATCCGCGCTGTTCGCACCTTTCAGCCGGTTGGCGAGATCATACGCCGATTTCTCTATTTCGCTCGAGATTTTTCTTATCGCGCTTTCCATCGTGCGCCTCCCGATTTATTTGTATGGTGCCGCTTAACGCGGCATGCCTCGAACCGCGCGATGTATGCCGATCAAGCCGGCGGCCCGTATTTAGCCGTGAGTCCCTTCCTTACAAGTTCGGCGCTCTGGTCGTTGTTCTTTCTGAAGTGGTCCGATATCGCTTTTTCCGCAACCGGCCCGATAATCGGTATCGCAATTGTGATGGTGGAGTCCACCCGCCGCTCCGCACCGCCGTCCGGGGAGGAGCGCCAAGCGCTCGTCGTCTCGCATGTAACCACGCTCTTGAATAAATGCGGCGTTATCCGGCTTTCGAACGCGCACTTGTCGTCATCCCAGACCGAATCCTCGATGAAAGTCAGAGATTCCGGGCTGAATATCTTCTGCGCTATCTTCGGTATCTGCCCGTGCACGCACCACTCGAATTTCTTTATTATTTTTGAGCCGGCGCGCTTCTTCTCGACCAGCTTCCGCATGTTGACGTTCGGGAGGTTCTCCATGGGAAACAGGTCTTCCCCGGCTTTCAATATGTCAGTGACCTTTTCCACGGGCCATCCGAATTTGTGCACCATGGTAAATTTCATGATCGCGAACCTCCCTTGCTTTTCAGCGACGTTTTTTTCTTTCACACGGCAAATATTTTTCGATTATCATGTCCGCCATTTCATGAAGATGCGCCCTTCGCTCCGCGAGCGCATCGGCGCTCGCCGGGGCCGCTCCCCACAGCCGTTCGAGCATTGCCGAATACGTGTAATAATTCAGGGTCATGCTGTAGATGCTGAAAAAGAAATGCTTCGCGGAAGCCGGGCCGCTTCGCGGAAGGATCGTGGAGAACATCTCCTCGCCCCAAGAGTGGACCGGCGCCATGCCGTCGGATATCCTCCGCACGCTCTTTGAGCCGGAGCAAATCTCGCGCTGAATAAGCCTCGGGAAACCGGGATTCGCCTCTATAAAATCCACGTAAGCGTCGAGCGCGGTGTGCACCCGTTCTCGCATTCCTCCGCCCGCGGATGCGGCCTTGAGCAGCGCGACCCGTTGCGCGGAGAGATGCCGTTCGAGAACGGCGGCGAACAGCGCCTCCTTATTTTTAAAGTAATAATAAAGGTGTCCCTTCGAGGTCTTGGAGCGGCGCGCGATGTCGCTCACGCTTACCCCGTCGAACCCGCGCTCGATGAAAAGCGCCTCAGCCTCGTTTAGCAGCTTCTCCCGCATCGGTCCGCCGGCACTTCGTGGTTTCTCCGGATGAATTTTTTTATTTGCATTTCCCGTGACAGCCATGTTTACTCCGCTGTTTGAACGTAAGTTCAAAGCCAACTACATTATTTTGAACGAGCGTTCAAAATCTGTCAATACACATGGAAATAAAACGTCGGCAAGGCTAATCGAGGTGGATCATGATCTGGAAATAATTTCGAATTATCGGTTTGCCGCCGCGACTTACGGTTTGCTGATCGAAAGTGACGCCGCCGCGGAAGCGTCTGCGCCCCATTTCTTGTTTGGCTCGGGGCCCATCAGAAGGACGAGTTTCCCACCGGCCGTGATATCCTCGTGCCCGAGCCACGGGTTCTCAAGCGAAGAGCCGTTCAGCGCGGCCGATTGAATGAAAACGTTTTCTTTCGAATTATTTTTCGCTTCCACCACGAAGGTTTTCCCGTTCGCGAGATGCAATGTGATTCTATTGAATACGGGGCTGCCGATTTGATAGATCGGGCGGCCGGGGCTGACGGGGTAAAACCCATGGCGCCGAATATGTACCATGAAGAAAGCTGTCCGGCGTCGTCGTTTCCGCACATGCCGCCCGGGCCTGTCGCGAAGTAGTAGCTCAGAAGGGCCCTTAACTGTTTCTGTGTTTTCCACGGGGCGCCGACGTAGTTGTACAGGTAGGGCGCGTGCATGGAAAACTCGTCGCCGACGTAATATAAATTGTCCCCGAAAAAGTCGTCGAGGAATTTTTCGAATTTGTCGCGTCCTCCGAAAAAGTTGATCAGCCCCTGCGGGTCCTGCGGGGCGAAAAGCGAGTAGTTCCATTTGTAAACCTTCATGTCGCGCTCCGCGCCCCGCGCCCATACGCTGATGTTCTGATCGTCGGGGCGTCTCCATGCGCCGGTCGAAGTTTTCGCGCGGATCAGCATTGTTTCCGGGTCTAAAACGTGCTTGTAGTAGAGCGCTCTTTCCATGAGCTTCGCGTGGTCGCCGGCTCTTCCGAGCGCCTCGGCCATCTGAGCCACGCAGAAATCGTCATAGGCGTATTCCATGGTGCAGGCGACCGATTCGCTGTATCCGTCAACGGGCACGAATCCGAGTTTGATGTAATCGAGGATGCCGTCGCGGGCCTCGTATCCCCTGTCGCCGGGAGTGTTCGTGTTCTTGAGCATAGCCTCAAAAGCCTTCTCCGCATTAAAGCCCCTGATCCCTTTGATATATGCGTCTGCGATCACGGAGTCGCCGTGCGTCGCCATCATGACATTCGAGTAACCGGGGCTTGGGAATTTCGGTATCCAGCCGCCCTCGTCATAGGCGTTCAGCAGGGCGCGGATCATGTCTGAAACCTTTTCAGGCTGGAGGAAAATCAGGAGCGGATGCTCCGCTCGGAAGGTGTCCCACATCGAAAAATCCACATACATCACTCCCGGATAAACCTTACCGTCGTATGGGCTGCGGTAGTATCCTCCCTCGGACATGTTCCTCGGCAGAAGCTGGGCACGCTGCATGGCGGTATAAAAAATCGTCTTGTCCTCTTCGTCGCCTTCCACTTCGATTTTTCCCAGCGCTTTGTTCCAAATGCTTCTTGTCCGGTTCGCGGCGCTTTCAAAATCCCAGCCGGGAATTTCTCGTTCCAAGTTTTTTCGCGCTTGATCGATGCTGATGAAAGAGGTTCCCACCTTGAAACGGACCTTTTCGCCTTTCGTCGTCTCGAACGAAACGAAAGCCGCTTCGCCCCGCGATCCGGACAACGCCGCCTTCGCGGCGGCGTCCTCGCCGCCCGGCTCGATCCAGCTCAGCGCCGCTCTCGCCGCGCCCTTGTTGTCGCGATACTCGACTCTTACGTCGTATTCCCTGCCTTTCTCCATCATCATCGTGACGTTCGCTTCATTCATTTGCTGCTGATTGGAGAGAGCGACGAGGTCGAGACCTTTCCCCTGATCGATTTTCGCGAGACGCCTTTCGCCCCATTCGTCTATGAGGCGTCTGCCGTCTATGAAAAGACTCGCGCCGTCGTCATACGTGAACGTCAGACGGTGGATCCCGTTTTTCCGGGGCGTAAGTTTCCCCGTCCATCGCACGGAGAATTCATTCTTGTTCACCCCTTCGGCGGGAGCGCCGGACCACGAGAAATCAATCTGTCCGTCCATTCTCGTCATTGCCGGTTCGCCCGCCAAATCCGCGTTGTTAAAATAAGAGCCCTTCAGGCCATGCGGCCAATAATCCGAGGGAATAATCTTTCCGGCGCCTTCCGGCCGATAAACGCCGAATTTCTTGAACGGCTTGTCGGAGCGGGCGACGAAATAGGCGTAGCCGGGCGCCGAAACGCCGCTTCCCGATTTGAAGCTTATCCCTTCAATTTCGTTTTTGTCCGGGATGACTCGGAAATAACCGCCGCTCTGGGTGAAGACCGGATCGATCAGGACGGTCGCCGTATCGGATTTCGGGTATGTGAACCTGAAGAACCCGGTCTGATCGGCGGCGGTGAACTCCGCTCTTATGTCGTAATCATCGAGAGTGACGGCGTAGTAATGAGGCTTCGCGATTTCCGACTCGTGCCTGTATCCGGAAGCCCGGCTTTTAGCATCCAAAACGACTGGGCCGGTCATCGGCATTATCGTGATGCAGCCGTAGTCGCTCATGACCGAGCCGCTGGGATAATGAGTGCCGCGGAATCCCTGCATGCCGCCTTCGTCCCACCAGTATGGGACTTGCACCGGGAGGTGCGCCATGTGTATCACCGAGGTCTGCGGGGACCATTCCGTCATGGCGAACGGCTCGCCGACACCCGGATACACGAAACCGCTCGGATCTTCCACTTGGCTGACAGTGATATTTTTCGCCCACCGCTTAGTACCGATTCTCGTGTCCACGTAATCGACGGGTTGCTTGCCGGCGCTTTTCACCGGCGCCGAGGCGCACGTGGCCGAAAGACAGATCGCGGTAATGACTGCGGATATGACAGCCGAGAGACCTTTTCGCGCTATAAGGTTCTTCGCCCTGTTACGGATATCCATCATAATGAGGATCCTTTCAGTGTGTCCGGCGTCCGCCGCCGTTCACCGAGATGGAAGCCCTGTTATTTTACTAAAACTTTTGCGTTTTGATAAATGTGAAACACAGGTATTCGCACCCGGCCGACGCCCGTCGTCACTTTGATCCCAGATGTTTCCCCTGACAACCTGTCT
>JAKLIR010000313.1 GCA_022709505.1 bacterium
CGAGTCTATGACTGGGGGGAAGTTGCGCTGCATAGCGTGGAAGCTGCCCGTTGTGTCGCCGATGTACGCCTCGCCGTCGCCTATGTAGTTCATTATGTCGGCGCTCGCTTGGATGCCGGGGGTGTCGATGCGCCAAATGAGCTCTCCCGTCGTGGGATCGAACATTCCCATAGAGCCGTAATTGTATGTTGTGAAGAAAACGCCGCTCGGGAAGATCGTCGGGGCGGCTTGGAACCGGCCGGGTTTGGAAGCTATTTGCTTAGACCATTTTATGTTGTAGCTCGCCGCGCCGTTGCCGAGGTCCTCGACCGCGTAATAGTTGCCCGATCCGTCGATTGTTCCTATATAGAAGATATGATTGCTGTATGCGGGAGGGCCGAGCGAACTTGTTCCGAGCGTAGCGGTCCATACCTGCGCTTTCGTGAGGGGGTTGTATTTTATCAGTTTTCCGCTGCTTGTCGTGACATACACGAAAAGGGTCCCGCCGTAGTCGGCGATTATGGGCGAGTAATAGCACTGGCCGCCGCAACTGAACGAATCGTTCAGTAATCCCGTCGATTTGTTCACCGAATAAAAAGTGTTTGCGTTGCCGGCGAAGATTAGGTCCGTACCGCCGATGTTCGCGAAAACGGGCTGAGCGTATCCGAATCCGTTTATATTTGAAGGATTGGTGGTCTGCGGGGGATAGGTCCAGTCGAGCGCTCCGAACGTCGTGTTGTCTTTTATGGCGTAGATTCTGCCGAGGTTGTTAGTTCCGCCGTCCAATTGAGATGTTATGTAAATGTAGTTGTTGTCCACGACGGGCGCTGAGTTGAACTCTATTTGACCGATCGGCGCGAGGGTCAGCGACCATGCGAGAGTGAAGCCCGTTCCGCCCGAGATATCGATCTTATAGATTTTGCCGTTGCCGCTGGCGGCGAAGATGTAATTCGTATCGTTTGAAAAGGCGAGTGCGCTTGCAATGCCGTTCGCGGCGCCGACATCGAGCGACGTCCAACCCGCGCAGTAATCCATCGTCGCCTGATCTATGCAATGGATTTTTCCGGCGTAATCGCCTATGAAGAACCGGCCGCCTTTCGCGAGCGCCTGTCCGTAAATGGAGCCGCCCACGTTTTTGGATTTTCTATAGGTCAACGTTGTGAAAAGTGTTTTTACCGCTTCGTTCGAGCCGTAAACGTTGCAGCGGTATTTGTCCCACTGCGTGTCGCACGCGCCGCTGAGGCTCGCCGCCGTGTTCAATATCGGGGAATTCGCGTCGATCACCGTTACCGAAGCGGATCCGGATACGCTCCCGAATGCCGCGGTCACTTCTCCGATTCCGGGCGCGAACGCTGCGAACTTACCGGCGTCGTTCACGACGCCGATATTCCCTCCGACGCTCCACGTAACTTTGCATCGCACCGGCGAGGAAATTTTCCTCAACGCCGCGTCGTCGAGGCAAAGGGCGTCGAAAACGGCCGTCTGTCCCGCGTTGATCGTCGTTGAACTCGGCGTCACATAGATCGAGGTCACCGGCCCGTCGAGAACGGCGACATACGTTTCCATCGAAGCGTTGTTGCCGTAAGGGTCTGAAACCTTGACCGTGATCTTATAGTTTCCTCTTAATAGGGGTGAGGTCCAGTTCGGGGTCGCGTCAGAGGAGGAGAAAGTCCCCGCGTCGGCGGACCATTCGTATTTAAGAAAATCATGTTCGGGATCCGATGCGGTGACTTGAAGACCTACCCTCGAGCCCGGCGCCGCCGATTCGGCCGATTTGACGAGAGCCGAGATCACGGGCGCTCTGTTTCTTGTTTTGAGATATGAGAACAACTTCGATGCGTTTATCCTGCCGCCTACCGGCTGATCCGCTTGAATCGTGTCCGCGGTGGATTTGATTATGTTTCTGATTATGGCCGGCGCGGTTTTTTCCTGAACGGCGAGTATCAGTCCGGCCACTCCTGAAACGTAGCCGGCGGCGATCGAAGTTCCGTCCACATAGCCGTATGAACCGCCGGGAAGAGTTGTATAAATTTGTTTGCCGGGTGCTGATATTTGGATCGAAGTCCCGTAATTCGAAAAAGAAGCCCTTGAGTCGGATTCGTCCGTAGCGGCGACCGACATAACGGATGAAAGCGCCCCCGGATAGAAGTTGCCGGCGTCCTTGTTGTCGTTGCCCGCCGCGCCGATCACGGTTGCGCCTTTCGTCGCGGCGTATTTTATTATCGTGTCGAGAAGTTCGACCGACGATGAATCGCCGGGAAGATATGCTCCGAGGCTCAGGTTGATGACTTTCGCGCCGTTGTCCGCTGCGTAGGTTATTGCGTTTGCGACGCTGAAGAGCGGGCATGCGCCCGAGGCGTCGCAGGTTTTCAAAGGCATGATCTTACATGTCGGGCAGACGCCCGCCGCGCCTGAACCGTTGTCGGCGTTCGCGGCGATAACACCCGCAACTGCCGTGCCGTGCCCGCCCGGGTCGCTCAGATCATCCGGAGCGGAAGGATCTATGAAATTCCTGCCCTTCTCGATTTTTCCGGCGAACTCCGTGTGGTTGACATCTATTCCGGTGTCCACGATCGCGACCACCGGCGAACCTATGGGATTTATAACTCCCCATGTTTCATTCAATTTAATTTTTTCGAAGCCCCATCTCGAAAGCCCGGAACTAAAAGCCGGGTCGCTCGGAAATGCTTTAGTCCCGAGAATTATGTTCGGGGCGACTGCGTTCAACAGCGCGCCCGCTTGATTGAGCAGGTCGCCGAATCCCGAGGGGTCCGTCCCGGCGGGCGTTTTCACTTCGAACATTCCGGTGTTTGAGTTGTATCCGATTACCGTGCCGCCGGCGTCCTCTATGAATTTCTTCGCCGTATCGTAAAGCGTCCCGAGATCGAATTGAACTATCGCCTGACCGTCGATCGAAACGATTCCGGACAAAGGATCGGTTGTGATTTTCACATCCGCGTTGAAGGGATATTCAAAAACGTTTCCAGTGCCGAGGACTACTATCGTCCCCGATTGGTCCGAGAGATGTCCGGCGGAGATCGTTATCTTACCGCTCGCGCCCGGGGAATCGAAACTGATTGTTACGGTGTCCGTCGCGCTTGACGAAATCGATGGAAGCGAACCTGATACCGACCAGTTGACCGGGACGTAGCCGGTGAAAAGCCCGGCGTCGTCGTATCCGGCCGCCTTGAGGGTTATCGGAGCGCCGGACTGAAGATCGAGGTTCTCGACCGTTTTCCCGGTTGCATCGACTATGCGAACGGCTGAGGTCGGACCCGGTTCCCGCTGTGCTTCCACGGGAAGAACGATGAGTTTCGCCGCTCTCCTCGCGAAAACCAAATATCCGCCCCACGGCTCTATGGCCTGCGCGGCTTCGTAACCTTCGGCCGGATTGTATTTGAATACGCCCGGACGCACGGCCGGCGACGTGGCGATCGGTTCACCGTCCGCGAGAAGCCCGTTCTTCACCGATACTTTGAACAAAAACGGATTCCCTATGATGTTCCAGCCGGGGGTCAGGCTGATCTCGAACTGTTGGCTCGCCGGAGAGGGCGATCCGCTGATCGCCAAATCCTGCGCGGTGTCGAAATAGATCCAGAAACCGTGACCGGGTTTCCATGTGTCGGAAACCATGCAGCCCGGAAATGAATCACCGAGAATATTAAAAACTTGATTTGATTTCAGCAGGTCGCAAGGGGTTGAGTCCGATGAGGTCGAGAGGGGGAGGGAAACAAGGTTCCAGCCGGCTTCAAAATGCGTTGTCAATTCAGTAGCGAAGCAAGACCGCGCCGAAAAAAATGCGAGAGCAAGTAACGATGCGAATAATGCTCGTCTCAAACGCAAGCTAACGTCACCTAATAGATTCCTCTCATTATTAATACTAATCGGCATTTTTTTTAAAACAATAAGTCCCTATATATAATTTCTTTATATATAAGAAATAATTTCCATAAAACTTTTGAGCTAAATAATGAAAATTAATTCATTAAATGGAGAATTCGACAGCAGCGGGCGAATCAGGGCCTGTACTTCAGGAATGTGCGCTCCACGAGAGCGTAAGATATGGATGCGTAGAGCAAAATGGATGGGACCATGAAGAAGAGAAATGTCCAGATATTCCCGGTTTGAAGGTTAATTCCTTCAGGTAGCCGCCATGAAGACATCCGGATGAGAGGAATGTGAAGAAGGTAAACGCTGTATGAAACCACTCCCAAGAAACGGAGCGGATAAAAACTCAAGATCGAGCCGAGAGGTTTGAATTTCAGCACTCCGATGAAAATCAGCGCCGCGGAAAAGGCGCCCGTGATGGAATAATTCAAGTTGCCGTAAGGCGATTGGCCGCGAAAAACTTTTGCGTACAAAAAGCTCAAACCTTGGTCCGCTATCGGGCGGTTTGTGCAGCAAAGCCAAAGAAGAACGATACCGGCCGCAAGAAAAATTGGCGATGCGTACCCGCCGGACTTTTTAAATGATTCGTTTGAGTAAATCTCGCATAGAATGATTCCAACGAAAAAATACTTCAGTAGCCAATTGAAGCTGAAATCGGCGGTAGATGTCCCGATCAGGGAAGAGATGATGAACCCCACAATAGAGAGCAAAAGGATTCTTCGACGC
>JAKLIR010000314.1 GCA_022709505.1 bacterium
CGCGCGCATAAAAGCCGACCTCGCCGACGGCGCGGCCATGGACGAGATAGAGAAACATTGTCTCGGCGACGAACTTAAGAACGGTGTGCTGATACATTCCGGATTCATACTCGGGCCGCAGAGTTTGTACGATTCGCTGAGAAACATGAACGACGAGAACCGCGCGAGGATTCAGATGCGTGAGATTTCATTCACGAACCAGCTTTACGGCAATGAGGAGCTTAAACTTCTGCAAAGGCCCGCCGGACGTTTCTTCAACACGGCCATGATGGTTACGCTACTCGGAGGCGTGGTTTCGGACACGCTCGAAAACGGACAGGTCATCAGCGGTGTCGGCGGCCAGTATAATTTCGTCTCGCTCGGCCATGCGTTGCCGGACGCTCGGTCGGTGATCCTCCTCAGAAGCACGAAGGAAAAGGACGGCGACGTCCTGCCGAACATTCTCTGGAGTTACGGGATAATGACCATCCCCCGGCACCTACGGGACATTGTTGTGACCGAGTACGGTATCGCCGTCCTGCGCGGGAGATCCGATTCGGAGACGATCGCATGCCTTCTCAATGTCACCGATTCGAGATTTCAGGAAGGGCTTCTGAACAAGGCGAAGGAGCTCGGCAAAATCAAATCCAACTACAGGATTCCCGATCAGTTCAGGAATAACTATCCGGAGAGGCTGAAAGCAGAGCTGGAAGCATATCGAAAAGAGGGCTTGTTCCCGGAATTTCCATACGGATGTGAGCTTACGCAAGAGGAGCTCGTTCTCGCGAAGGCGCTTAAAGGACTTAAGGACAGGATGGCGAAAGGGCCGAAGCTTCCCAAACTCGGGGAGTTGAAAGTCATACTGTCGCCGCCGGTGAGCGTGAAGCCATATCTCGAAAGGATGAAGCTCGATAAAACCACCGGAAAGAAGGAAAAGCTCGAACAGAAGCTTGTGATATACGCGCTTGCATCGGGCGGTTATATTTGATCCGGATTTTTCCGGACGGAGATATAGTCTTAGCTCGGTTTTTCACCGGAAAAATCCGGGAAATCGCAAAAAGGGCGATCTACCGCGTTGCTACATCGACTCGAACTCGGTCACATACGAACCAGAATCCAGAGCGGATGTCAGAGGTGGTCATTTCAGGGTGGGGTGGGCATGGGCGGAGGCCGGGTGCGGAGACCCGGCCCTACACAAAAACACCTTTCAACCAAGAAAAACTTTTAGCTTAAACTGATCCGCAAATGCTGTTATGTATCATCATTCCGGCGCCCTTCGTTCGTCATTCCGGTCTGAGAACCGGAATCCACGGGAGACATGGATGTCAGGGGCGGTGCATTCGGAGAAGAGGGGGCCGGGATGACGTGAAAGAGAGTTTATCCGAGGGCGCGGGTTTAATACGAATTGTACGTCAAACATAGCGTTATCACTTTAGGGCTATTGCTCTATCTATGATGTCAAAACTGTATGATTAGGTTTCGGAGGCTTTTTTAGTATTCGGATTCGAGATGTGAGGAACTGTCAGCCTCCGGATATTTCATAGGCGTGAAGAGCGGCGCCGACGGCGCCGATCAACTGTGGATTTTCAGGCGTGTAAATTGATTTGCCGGAAGCTGCTTCGAGTGCGGCTTTAACTCCGGAATTCAACGCCACCCCGCCGCTGAACGCGATCCGGTCTTCGATCCTGAGCCTTTTAGCGAGCGCGATCACCCGTGTCGCGATACTTTTGTGAAGGCCGGAGATGATGTTCTCTTTTGATTCGCGGCGCGCGAGCAGGGAGATGACTTCGGATTCCGCGAAAACGGTGCAAGTGTTAGTGATTTCCGCGGGGTTGCTTCCGGTTGCTGAAATTTCGCCGAAATCGGCGAGAGGCACTTGAAGAGCTTGCGCCATGACTTCGAGGAAGCGGCCGGTGCCGGCGGCGCATTTGTCGTTCATCACGAAATCTATTACTTTTCCATTTTCGGAAAGAGAGATGACTTTGCTGTCCTGTCCGCCGATATCGATTATCGTGCGGGTTTCGGGCATTGAGAAATAAGCGCCCTTGCCGTGGCAGGTAATTTCGCTTATCTCCTTGTGGGCTATCTTGCAGCTTACTCTTCCGTATCCGGTGGCCACGATTTTTTCGATGCCGCCGTAAGTCACTCCGGCTTTTTCGAGGGTTTCCTTCAGGAGTTCGTCCATCACTTTTTGAGCGTCGTGCCCCGTCTTGCGGACGGCGCCGCCGAGAAACTTCTTTCCATTTTCGAGGAGCGCGGTTTTTACCGTATTAGAGCCGAGGTCGATGCCGAGAGTGATCAAGACTATTTCCTTTCCCTGATAGTTTCCATGAAGGCCTGAACGCGGGTTTCCACCTGTTCGTCGGAATAGGATCGGGGGTCGCACATGTCGGCTTCGAGCATCAGGCCGGGAAGCCCGGTGCGGCGAGTGACTTCGTCCTTAATATCGAGCTGTCCGAACGAATATGGCTTGCAGCTTCTGTTGGAGTGCATCACGAAGCCGTCCGCCTTGAAGCGTTTGATGAGTTTTATCATGATTTCGATTTTCTGTTCCGTGTTCCGGTTCAGATATGCGGCCGCGTACGCGCGCGCCATGCTCTCGTAAGGTTTATCCGCGTTTATGTCGTTGTCCGCCCAAGCGTTGGTGTACGTGTCCGCGACGAGGCATGCGCCTTGGAGAGCGAAGGTCTTGGACAGGCGCCGCATCTTGTACCATATCGGGAGGTTGTCCCATACGAGCCTGTATTTCTCTTCTCCGATGACGCTTATGTTTTTATCCGCGAGCATTTGCAGTTCGCGTTTGAGGTTCTTGTAGTAAACGAGGACTTCGTCCGTTCCTCTGAGCGTGACGATCGGGGCGAGGTAGATGAAAGCATCGAAGCAGGATAGGGGGGCGGGGATGTGTTCTCCGATTGAAAGTATTTCGTTCCACAGCTTGATTCCCTCGTTGGCTTTCTCGCCGACTTCGATAAATTTCTTTTCCGAGAACCTGCGTCCGGACGCTTTTTCGATTTGTGGGATTATCTCCTTGAACTGAGCTTCCACGTAGTCGAGGATGGTGTCTATTGGGCCGTCGTAGTTGTAAGGAGTATCGAGAACTATGAGGGGCACGTTATAGTAGCGCGCCTGAACTTCATACCATTTGAGCACTGTGCCGCAGATGTTGTTACAGCAGAGAAGAAAGTCGGGTTTCGGGAGCCCCTTCACGGGGCTTTTTTTGGTTATGGCTTGACCCACGTCCACACGGAAATAGGAGCAGAGGTCGCGCGAGTAGCCGAGATTTTCCGCAACGTCGGCGAGCTCGGGCCCCATCTTCTGAGCGCCGATCATCGCCCCGTGGTTCTCGGGGTAGATCGGGATAATGCCCATGGCGATCAGGAGTTCCACGGGGCCGCCGCTCGTGATCCACGCGACTTTTTTAAACATGTATTTGGCGAGCTTGGCCTTCAAATAGTAGTTCTTCATCAATTTGCGTAGCGCCACATTGCTCGTTAGGTCTTTTATGTGATTGATTTCCGTCGCCATTATTCATTCCTCCGGGTTGATTGCGGCGCGATCATGCGCCGAGAATTTCCGCGAACGCCTGCATTTTCGTGCGCAGTTGGCCGGACTGCGACGACGTCTGTTCCGTCTCGATGAGTTGGGACGGTATTTTTTTCTTGTCGAATTCTTTCTTCAGGTCGGGGTAGTCGAAGCTGTGAGGGTCGCAGAATTTCAGGTAGAGGAAGATGATTCCGTCGGCGCGGCGTTTGTCCGCGAGTTCGGAGAGGTAGCGCGCGCGTGAATAGTTGTCGCGGTGTTTCGCGGCGCAGTGCGGGCGGCTGATGTGCCGGCGGACGACTCCCTCTATCGTGGGTTCAGTAACTTTTCCTTCGAAGTACCTTCGCCCGGTGCACATGTCGTCGTCTGCTATTATTGCACCGAACTCGTCCGCGAGGTCGTAAACCTCTTCGCTTATGTTTATGTTCCCGACGAGGAGTATCCTCTTTCGTTTCGTATCTTCCGGTTTCGAGGCGTCGAAGCCGTCGAGCCAAGAGGAGAGGGCCGCGTTGGCTTCCTTCTTGTCGGAATAGACTGAGAACAGCACGGCGAGCACGAGCGCTCGGCTCGGTATGGAGTCCGGATTCTTCAGGTGGAGAGTGTAGAGCCTGTCGAGAAGATCGCGGTTCTTGTTGTAGATATCGATGCTCTCTTTGAGTTTCGCGGGGTCGAGTTTGGTTCCGAGCTTTTTCTCCACGGCGGCGATGAACCTCTTGGTCTCTTCCACCGCGTAGTTGAAAGGCACCTCGCCGTCGAGCCGGGAGGGGAAGTTGAAGTTCGTGGAGAATATTTCCTTCTCATTGCGCCGGAAGATGTCGTGCATCTGCTGCATGGAGTCGCAAGTGTGGGCGAAGATCATCCCATCGAGGGATTTGTACACGCCGTTTATAAAGTCTTCCATGAGGCAGCGCACCTGCGAGCAGCAGTAGGACTGAAAGTGTCTGTCCGCGGCTTGGATCGTCTGAGCGCGGCCGAGCAGCCGCACCGGCACGACTCCGAGAGCATGAAGGATTTCCTCGGGGGCGTAGGAGCAGTTGAACCCGAACACTTTTCGGCCTTCCGATTTGT
>JAKLIR010000315.1 GCA_022709505.1 bacterium
CGGCCGAACGGTTTCGCGACGATATTCAGTCTCGCGGAGTCCCACGTCTCCTCCGGATAGTCAGGTCGCGAATCCTCTTTCGCCTGCAGCAACATGCTGCTCGACACCGTCCATATTTTGTTCGGCATGTAGGCGAGTTCGAGAGACTTCGTCCTGTTGGTCGATTCGAAGTTCGCGTTCGCGCCGTAGGCGGGCGGTGCAATGGAATCGATCTTGTTCGTTTCAAAATACGTTTTCAGGTTGAGTTTGTCCGCCGGCGCGTAGGTGAAGCCTAAGTGGGTCTTCGTGCCGTTCTTGTCGGCGAGAAATCCCGTGTTGTCCTCGAAATCGCTGTCCGCGTACTGAGTGTCCAGCAAAAGTTTTCCGTTGCCCTTCAAGTCGTACGACATTTTGATCTCATTGACCGTCCGGGTGTTGTCGAGCCTGCTGACCGCGAGATTATCGCTGGCGGCTTTCTCGGTGGAACTCAATGTAAACTCTTTTATCTTTCCTCTTTTATACGTAGCGCCCATGACGCGCGTCGAGAGCTTATCCTTGTCCGGCGAATCGTACTGGTGCATCCTGTCCGAGGACGTGTATTCGCCGAAAATCGAAATGTTTTGGTTCAGGGTGAATGCAAGAGAATTTTCCATCCTGTTTTCTTCCATGTTGTTGAAATCGTTTATCGGGGAGAACTCGATGTCTTTGGTAATGAGGTTGCTCTTGAGAGTCAGGCGTTTTCCCGCGTAATTAAGGGCGCCGCGGTACGCGTTTCCGGTTCTGACTGGGTCTCCCGCTCCGGCCGTCGGGAACGCGTAATACTTGTAGTTCGCGATGATCGTCGTGCCGGGCGGGATCGTGTTCTTGAAGCTAAGGCAGTTGAAAGCCTCGTCATAAACGAAATCCACGGGGTCGTATTTGCGGCTTGTCACGGAGGAAACGTCGTCGAAGTAAATTTCGAGCGATCCGCGGATCGGTTTGTGGATGAGGGTCGGGCAGTAGCCGGCCGCGGGCGCCGCTCCCACGCTGTCCACGTACTCCTCGAGAATCTGGATCGTCTTCGGCGCCTGATCCGCCTCGGTCTGGGAGATTTCCCCTTCGAGCGACAGCTTGCCGAACAGCTTCGTTTTTACATACGCGTCATATATCTTCCTGTCAACCGCCTGCGGCAAAGTGCTGCTCTTCTGCACGAAATTGTACGTTATCCGGACGAAATGGTTCGAGTCCGGCAGCCGCGACGGGTTGATGATGTCTATCGAATTCCGCGTCTCGAATATCACGTATGACGCCGACGGCGAACAGCCCAGCGTCGAATTGTACTCTTCGCTTTCGCAGGGTATGAGTTGTTCGCAGTTCGCGAGATTGTTGTCGCAGTACTCGACATATTCTTTTCCGCTGTAAACCGAAGCGCGGGAGAGCAGGAACTCCGCCTGTCCGGCGCCGCGCAGTTCTTCATTCTGCATCGTGCTCACATATCGCGAATCATAGTATCCGAACGACAGAGACAGCGACATGACCGGAGATGCGGGCGGAAGAGTAATCGTCCCGTTGGAATAATCGATCGTGTAATCGTGGTTGCGGACGAGGGTCGAGCCAGTGGCTGTTACAACCGTCTCCGAGCCTTTTTCGAGCATCACCGCGCCGAGAGGAATGGCGGTTCCGGCGTTAGCCGGTGTGATGTTAAGCGTAAGGCTCGTCTGGATGACCACGGAACCCTGCATCCGGCTCGTCCCCTGCGACATCATGGACACTCCTGCCTTCAAATTCCCCTTCTGCGGGTCGTAGTCGATCCCGAACGCGTTCATCGAGCCCGTTTTGCTTTCGAGCAACAGGTCGGTTTCATAGGAGATTTCGACTGTCTGAGATGAATCGATGTTATACTTGAACGTGATATCGCCCCGGAAGTAATTGATGTAATAATCGCTCTTGGAAACCACCACGCCGTCAACTTTCACGATTTCAGTTCCATCCACGATGGAGAACGCCCCGAGATTGTACGGCCCGCGTGAATTCTGCCCCCGGAACGAAACGGCTTCCGATTTACTTTTCTCCTTCGACATAACGGTTTTGAACTTCAAACCCTTGTGCCTGTAGGTGAAATCGACTCCTCTGATAGTCTTCGAGAACGACACCAGTTGGTCGCCCGGAAAATCCGTTGAGAAATCCCCGAGCCGCCCTATCGCATTCTTCCCCGTGATATTCAGCGTAAGCGTCCTTTCCTGATACGGCATCTCGCTGAAACTACCGTCAACAGTTATCTGCTTTTCAAGGTCGCCGTGGATCGTGAGCGCCATCGACTGTTCAAGCCTTGACGTTGAAAGCAGAAGCCCGTTGGACGACTGAAACTGATAGGAATCCCCCGACGAACTGAACTCCCTCCACCTGATCGTCCTGTACCCTGACACATTTATCTTCCCGAGTGACGGTGATTTGGGGGTGTCGCTCGTCGTCCCCGCCGAGTCCTTCGCATAAGCCGCGGCCCCGGCCGGCAGCCCTAAACATATTAATATCAGTCCTAATAGCCGCATCGAATTTCTTAACATTATTTTCTCCTTTAAAATTCCTCCCGTTTCCGGAAGGGAACATCTTTCTCACAATTGAAATAAGTGCATTATTTTATATCAAAACAGAATTATTTTCTATCCATAAATTCAATTCAACGGGAATAATTTTGTTGGATTTGGAGAGGGTCATTAAGGGCGATCTCGATGCAAAGCGGTGGATGCATTCTCGCACCGGGCCGAGACTCCCTTGCATCATGGAAAAACATCCTTGAGCAAGCGGAACCCGACTTTTCAGCTTCCGTGTTCTCCCTTGAATTTACTGCGGAGACACAAAAATGAAACAAATACGTGAAAAACAAAAACCGCGCTTCTCGGCGCGGTTTAAATTTCTTTTTAAAAATCAAAAACCGTAAAGCGGAATGGTTTTGTTTTCAGATTAAAAATTATTCTACTTAATTATTTGCCTTTCGGGCGGGGTTTCGGGGCCGGTCTCCATTCGGATCTCATGGGTCACCTCCACTTCCTCTCATATTCTGATATCATTTTACCCCATCCTAAAAAGCAAGTCAAACAATAATTTTCAATTAAGCAACCTCTTTTTCCGGTGTTCCCGCAATTCCGGATGCACCGATCGGGAGAAAACTTTCCAGAATCCCAAGGAATGCCTCGGGCTTGCAATGGCCGGGGATGAATTCCCGGTGATGAAAGCGCGGTTGATCCGACGCTTTATTTTATCCCGGATCCCGGGTCCGCGGGGGGGGCGGGTTGCAAAACATAGAACGTGTCTCCGAAAAGCGGCGCGCTCCCGAAATGATTCTTGTAATATGATTTCACAACAACTAAAATAGCAACATGTTTTCAAGGATCTATTCCTCCGCAACGATCGGTATTGAAGCATACCCAGTCGAAGTGGAAGTTGACATCGCCGGCAAAAGTATGCCCGGCGTCCAGATAGTGGGCCTTCCGGACACCGCCGTGAAAGAATCGCGGGAGCGGGTCTGGGCCGCGATGGAGAACAGCGATTTCAAGTTTCCCAACGACAAGATAACGGTCAATCTCGCTCCGGCCGACATCCGGAAGGAGGGCCCCGCGTTCGACCTTCCCATCGCCGTGGGGATCCTCGCCGCTCAGGGAGAAGCAGACCCTGTCAAAGCCGAGAGCTACGTCTTCATAGGAGAACTCTCGCTCGATGGAAAGCTGAGGCCGGTCACCGGCGTTCTTCCGATCGCGCTCATGGTGAGAAACGACGCGCGTTTTAAGGGAATCATCCTTCCGAGAGAAAACGCTCCCGAGGCTTCGCTCGTGGACCGGATCGAAATTCTCCCCATGGAAACACTCGAGGAAGTGGTGTCGTTCCTCGAAGGGCGGACGAGTCCCGAACCATGGCCGAACACCGGTTTCGAAGAACTTCAGAGAGATATTTTCTTGGACGCTGACTTTTCCGAAGTGAAAGGGCAGGAACACGCAAAGCGGGCGCTCGAGATCGCGGCCGCGGGCAACCACAACATTCTGATGATCGGCCCTCCGGGCGGCGGCAAAACCATGCTCGCCCGCAGGCTGCCCGGCATACTCCCGGCGCTTTCGAGAGAAGAAGCTCTCGCGGTGACGAAACTCTACAGCATCAGCGGCCTGTTGCGCGCCGGACAAGCCGTGGTGCGCGCCCGCCCGTTCAGGGCTCCGCACCACACCATCAGCAACGTCGCCCTCATCGGCGGCGGTTCGATCCCGAAACCCGGAGAGGTGAGCCTCGCCCACAACGGCGTGCTGTTCCTCGACGAACTGACGGAGTTCAAACGCGACGTGCTCGAAGTGCTTCGCCAACCACTCGAAGACGGGATCGTCAACATCTCCCGCGCCTCCGCCTCCCTGACATTCCCCGCGTCCTTCGTCCTCGTCGCCGCGATGAATCCCTGCCCCTGCGGCTGGTACGGCGACTACGTGCATCCCTGCTCCTGCGGCCCGCTGCAAATACAAAAATATATTAAAAAAGTCTCCGGCCCGCTGCTCGACCGTATCGACATCCATGTCGAAGTCCCCCGGATAGACCCCGAAAAACTCACTTCCTCCGCGGCCGGGGAGTCCACCAAAACCATCCTCGATC
>JAKLIR010000316.1 GCA_022709505.1 bacterium
TGAAAGTTCGGAAATGATTTCGCTAACGTGAGACGGTTGAACGAATTCGGCTTCCTCGGGTTTCAGAGGCGCTGAAAGAACGAACAGGTTTTCCGAATGTTTTGAAAGATAGTCGGAAACATCTTCCTTAAAATCATCCCCTCTCGACACGAGATCCGCAATTGTGGCTTTAGGTTTGACGTTTAGTATCAATGATATGTCGCCGAATTGAAGTGCAAGGTCTATCACGCAAATGCTTTTATCCGTTGTTTTGGCGACTTGAACCGCGAAGTTAGAAACGAGAGTGCTTTTTCCCGATCCGCCTTTTGTGGAAAAAAAGGTAATTATTTTCGCGGGTTCTTTTTCAGGTTTTGTAGTCTCGAATTTTTGTTTTGCGTCCGCTTCCTTGAAAGGCGAATATTTGTCCGCATGGCCGAATATTTCGACCAAATCATCCCTGTTGAAAGGCCTTATCAGGAAATCGCGGGCGCCGGCTCTCATTGCAGCCCTCATAATGGAAGGATCATTCTTGTCTGATATGAAAACGACATAAGGGCCGAGTTTGTCGAGTCCCGTACCGTTACCGTTGGAGTTGATCTCGTATTCGTCGATATCGACGAATACGGCGTCGAGAAGCTCTTTCGATTTCGAGTTCTTAAGTTCTTTGATATTCTGAAATGGAGACAACATCTCAACGGAGTCCATGCCGGACAGACATTCGTTGAGATCTTCCCAGTTTTTGGAACTCACAACAGCGGCTAATCGTTTTTTGTCCACGGTAGATAACCCATTATTTTTGGATTTCCCGCTCGGCCGCCGGGATTGTTTGCTCGGATTGATTCGAAAGATCGATATATCCCAATTTTTCGGGTTCCGCAGTTTCGTTGTTAACGATGATGTGCGGAGTGATTGAAATGATGAGTTCCGTTGTCTTGGCTGACTCGGTTTTTTTCCTGAACAAGTTTCCGACGAGCGGCATGTCGCCGAGCATGGGAACTTTGTCCTTGGTTACTATATTCTCACTTTTCTGAAGTCCGCCTATGACGATCGATTCGCCGTCCATGACTCGTATTTCCGACATGAGTTCCCTTGTGTTTATGATAGGCGCCGCGTTGTCGCTCGACGAATTCGGATCCCCCACCCACCCTGAGATATTGCTCACTTCCGGTTTCAGCCACAGAGTAACACTATTGTCGTAACCGACTCGCGGTGTGACGGCGAGTATTATGCCGGTGTTTACGTATTGATAGGAAACCAACCCTTTTTCGCTGTCTCTCGATGCGACGGGAAGTTTCTCACCGGCGACGATCCATGCGGTCTTTCCGTCCAATACGGAGATTTTCGGATTTACGAGCGTCCTGCCAACACTCGCGGAGCGCAAGGTGTCTATGGTGATCTTGAATCTCCTTGCAAGGTCGGAAAATGTATCGAGCGTAGCGCTGAACACGGGCGTGCTGCCTGATAAATCAGAAGTTATCACAGCTTTATCTTTTTGCGCTAAAAGGTAGTTCCCGAGCTTTGCAAGGTCGTCTTTTGTAATCTCGATAACTTTTGCTTCGATGAGAACCTGTCTGAGCGGCTTATCGATTTCATCGAGTGTTGTATTAGCTGCTTCGATATCTTTCCGCGCGCCTTTCATGAACACCCTATTACGGTTTATATCGATCGAATATTTGTCAGCGCCGAGAATCGGGGTAAGCATCGCCTGAAGATTCGCCATGTTATTTTCGTCCGGCTTAACATCTATTTCGCTGATTTTATCGTTATAAACCGTGCGTGTGAGAGTGTAATATTTAAATGTATAGAGACTGTGTTCGAGTTCGGACGCGACGTTTGAAACTCTAACCTGATACTCGTGCGTCCTGTCGCCGGTTTCATCCCAAACAGTGAGAGTGGTTATTCCCGGTTTGATAGCGATGATTAGAACCTCGTCAGGTTTCTCGGGGAATGTTGATACGTCGGCGATCTCAGGGTTGCCTATGGCTATTCTCGTGACTCCCTTGAAACGGAGGACGTTGGTCTGCCCCACGAATACATCAAGAGAATTGCTGTCACAAAACGCCGTTTGAGCAGCGATAAGCAAAAACATCAGAAATGACATTGTGAAGTATTTTATCCCTCTGTTCATGTTATTCGCCTCTCTTCATAGCCACTTCACTTTTGTCGTTCGCGGCTACGTTCATTTCGGAAATTTTCGAACCCCGCATAATGTAAACGGTTCTGAATGTATTGCCTGTTTGGGGCGATTGCTTATTAGTCGGTTTCTGAACCGCTGGAGCAGGCTGTGCGACGATCTGTGCCTGATATGCCGGTGCGGGAGCCGGCGCCGGAGACGCGGCCTGTTGCGCGACTTGCTGAGATTGCTTTTCATTTGTCTTGAATTTAAATCCGACTATCTTTTCAAGGTCTCTTATCGTAACGATCTCAGCGGTGGTCTTATCGGCATCCGAGGTATCGTAGTTGGGCGAATGGAGAACGAGCTTCAGCGTGCCGATCGATTCCGCGAGGTTGATCTTAACGCATTCGTCCGGGGTGGCCGCAATTGTTATTGACTGATAACCGTGAGACGACTGTACCGTGCCGGTCATTTTTTCAACCGTCTTATTTCCTTGCTCGTTATTTTCAAGACTGGTGTCCGTGGCGAGTATGAGCATTTTTCTGAGAAGTGTGAACGAACTGTCTTCTCCCGCGACATTCGAATTCAGATAGACTATCAAATCCACGAGGTCGCCGGGCTTCAACATGTTGCCGACCGCGCTCGTAACAGTCGCACCGATAGTTATGGCTCTTTTCCCGGATGGAAGTTTGAAAGCGAGTTCCGAGTTGTCCTTGCCGTCCTTGAGATTGTCTTCGATGATGATCTGCCCTTTAAAAATCCTGTCGCGGGTCACCTTGCCTTCGGCAGCGCTTGTTCCTGTAAATGTTTTTGCCGGGATGATGTTTGCAGGTATGTCAATGGTAGTCAGCATGTCTTTTGTTAGAACCGTTCTGGAAGATATATCTTTTGCCGCTACCACGCATTTAATATTCTGAGACTGTGCAACCTCGGCTTTGTTGATCTGTTTTTGTTTTTTTGTGAGGTATCCGCCCGAATAAAGATAGAAGCAAAGCGCGGCGGCGAGACCGAGTATCAGCGATATGATTATGATTTTTTTGTCGGCGAACATGACTGGCACCTCTTTTTCCCTATTTAACGAGCCTTACGAATCCGGGCTGCCCTTGTACAGTGCCTTCAAACCACATTGTCCAGACGGAAGTGTCCTGAAGGCCGGCGGTGTATGTCGCAGTCCATGTTCCGCCCGTGTATCCGGCAGGGATGCTTACAATGTCTTCTTTCCATTTGCCGTTGTCGGAAAGTGTTCCAGTCCATTGGCCCGGAAGAGCGTCGCATTTATATGTGATGGACTTTGCCCCGACATCCGTATCGAACTTGTTCACGTGCATGTTTTTCCCGGCCGCTTCTCCGGCGACATATCCGAGTTTAACTGTCACGACTCCGGATCCGTTGAAGTTCATCGGTAATGCGCCGAGAGCATTTATGGAAGTTCCGTTTGCGGGATCGAATGCGCCTGTAGAAGGGCCGGCCCTGAGATTGAATCCGTTTTCACTCGATCCGTCGGTGGATTTAACGTTCACCCTGTAGTTTCCAGTCCCGTAATTATTGATGTTGAATGTGAAACCGGAGGGGGTAACCCATTTCATATCCGTGGTTGTGACGTTGGGGCCGTACACTGCGGTTGCCACAAGAACATCATCGCTGTAGTCGTTGGGCGTATTGTCAGGAGCATAGAGTGAATATACTGTTGTGTTTCTCTGGTTCGACGGTTGTGGGTGGCTTCCTCCGGGGGCGGATCGTATTTCATCAATTCTCACCCCGGGATATGCGTCGGTGCCGCCGTTGTTATATGTGTCTGGATCGAATATTTCGAGCTTCACGAGGTTGGTTCCGTTCTTTGCGTAGTAGTCGTTCGGAACATTAAGAACGAAGTCGTATCCGTTCGCTTTGTAATCGGGATTTAGAGAGCCGTTATCAAGCCACTTGGTAGAAAAAGCGTCGCCATAAGAGTAGTACGCATAAGGACCGAAAACGGAGAGCGTGACGATACCGTTGGTTCCGTACTGCCCTCCTCCGGATATATCGAGCGGGAGATACGCGTTGAATTCGGACACCGCCATGACGCTCACCGTCGCCTGCCTGAAACCTATCAGCGGTGCGATAAGATGATTCGACGGCCCGGAGATTTTCACATAGTACCAATTCGATTTGCTTGGATAGGGAAATGCTTCCACGGTGATTCCGTCAACTCCGTTAACGAATCCGTTTCTCTGCGCATAATTCATCGCGACCGCATTTGCTGTTCCTATGAAGGGAAGCTCTCTCGCTGCGGCGAGAGACGCAGCGTCGGCGGCGCTCTGCATTCTTGTTTTGAGCAGATATCCTCTACCCATGTCGAAAGAAAGCGACATTATCCCCGCCATAATGCCGAGAAGTATTAAAAAGAGCACTATGCTCTGTCCGTTTCTTCTGTTGGACTCGCTTCGCATATAGCCCTCACATGTTTCCTTCGAATCTGAATTCCGCGCTTGCCGTAATGGTGTCGGGAA
>JAKLIR010000317.1 GCA_022709505.1 bacterium
GGCGGCCTGTTCCTTAGGCGCCGTATGTGTTCTTTCAGGAAGTTTCTCTCGGAACGCGATAGCTTGTGCATCCCTTCCCGGTTGATCTTATCCAGAATCAGATCGACTTTCGCCTGAGCGGATGCGTAGTCGTAGTATCCGTCCGCGCGCGCGAGCCGCCCTGATAAAATATTTTCCACGAACCCGAGAATAGCGACCCGGTATCTGATGAAGATAAGCCCGAACAGCATTCCGCCCACATGCGCCACGTATGCGATACCGCCGTTCGGCATGGTCACCATCAGGTACAGTTCGATCAGGCCCATGCCTATGACGAATATCAGCGCCTTCACGGGCAGAACGAAAAAGACGAGGATCATCCTTTCAGGGAATATCAGCCCGAAAGCGATGAGCACTCCGTAGATCGCGCCCGAGGCGCCGATGGTCGGCGTCATGAATCCGGTCGATTTGAAAACAGTGGCGTTCAAGAGACAGGTCAGAAGTCCCGCGCCGATCCCGCAGAAGAAATAGTATATCCCGAAAGTCCTGCTCCCCATGGTTTGTTCCACTTCGGTGCCGAACATCCAAAGGAAAAACATGTTGAAAAAAATATGCATGAAGCTTCCGTGCAGGAACATGTATGTGAGCGGTTGCCACAGATAAAACCTTTTGACGAACAGCCCCGGAGTCATTCCGGCGTTGATCTCGAGCCAACCACCGTGGCCTGTGTAATTCAGAACGGTCTGAATCAGGAATACGACGATATTCGCCGTCAAAAGCGCGCGAACTACCGGTGATATCGAGCCGGGTCCGAACCGTATCTGTCTATAGTAGTACTGTGGTGTTCTCTGGTCTTGCATTGTCCCTTCCGTCCATTGCCGCGAACGCCTCTGCGGCTATCCGCGCTCTGTATATGAACCCGCCCCAGCCGGTTTTTATCATCTCGGCGGCTATCGGACCGAGCATCTCCTCACGGGTGACGATCCTCGCGGAGCTTATCTCTCTTGTATCGACAGGCGAGAGTTCTCCCGCGACCGATTTTCCTGAAAAAATGTATGACATCCATTCCTGACCTTCGCCGTCGGGACCCGTGAAATATGCGGACATTATTATAAGGAACCGCTCGATTTCCACTCGGAGACCGGTCTCTTCGTACATCTCCCTTTTGATTCCGGCCTCCAGAGTTTCACCCGGGTTCACCCCGCCGCTCGGCGCCCTGAAAATCCCGGTGTTGCTGTATTGAGGTTTTTGTATCCCTACGTAGCCTCCGCCGTGGCTTATGAACATCGTGACATCGTGTCGGCGGCCTCTCTTCATGCTCGACCTCATGAGTTCGAACTCGAAGTCGAACATCGCTATCGGCTCGACGTTTATCCTTGCGGCCGGGCCGTATAGGATTTCCATTTTGCGAATATCTTCAGGGTCTATGTACACTGTCTTTCAACCGAAAACCATGCCTGCGTATCCCACGAACATGGAAGGGCGTCCTCTCGGGATTACATCGTGGCTTGTGGTGTATTCTACAAGGTATCCTTTTTTGGCGCCGCAAGCGGCGGCCGCGGCGATCGTCGCCGAGACGGCGCCGGCGCCGCAGGCGTTGTGGTATGTCCTTGCTTCTTCGACAATCTCTCCGGCGCGCATGTTCGCCGCGAGGTCTATCATACGCCTGTCGTTCACTTCACGCACCCATTTCAGAGCTTCTTCCCCGACCCCCTTGGGCGCGAAACCGTACTCGAAGCCGTAATGCGTGAGGTCCGTGCTTCCCAACGCGACGACGTTTCCGACTTCGTTCATTATTTTTCCTATGGAGGCGCCGAGTATGCCGGCGTCGGGCCCCGCCGGAACGATTATCGGCACGATCCGGGCTTCGGGAAACAAATATTTTATGAAAGGAACCTGCACCTCGATGGAATGCTCGCCCGCGTGCGGCGCGGCCCCCGCTACGAGTCCGTCTGATCCGCCGAGAAGCTTTCCCGCGAACTCTTCATCTATATCAACCATTCCAAGCGGTGTCTCCCATCGTCCCTTATCCAGCATCACGGCTTGGCTTCCCACGTATCTGTGCGATGCGCCGAAAATAACAAACGTGTCCGGGGCCGAATGTTCCTTGAAATAGGAAAACACTTTTCCCGCCGTGGCGCCGGAATACACCCATCCCGCGTGCGGCGCAATACCCGCTACCGGGGTTATGTTTTCCGATAATCCGCCGCCTCGCGTATATTCTTCCAGCTCGGCCGTGCATTCCACACGGGATTCGGGGTAAAATGCGCCGGCGACGCATGAGTATCGTATCTCGCTCATTTATTACCCTCCCGAAGTGCTCCAGAAACCATATCATATTATAAGGGATACGAAACGCGGAATCTTTTTTCCCGACGTTTTTTAATTCGTTGCATTCAGATTAAATTGTCAGATTCCCTGCGAGTCAATCATGTCGTCGTATTTGTTCATGTGCGTTTTCCATCTCCCGAGGCGGAACATGTAGCCGACCAGAAACATCCCTATGAAAGATGAAATGGGGAAAGACAGCCAGACTCCGTTTATGCCGAGCCGCCACATCCCCGGAAGTGTGAATCCGAGTGCGATGAGCAGGAGAGACCTTATCACCGCGGCGATCATTGAAGATATATTGTCTCCTGCACCGCTGAAAGTGCTGTTGTAGATAACGGCGACCGCGAGAAACATTTCGTGTATGAACGATATTCTGAGGAAGTCCCGGCTGAGGGCCAGCACTTTCCCGGACTTTGTGAAAAAACCCATGAAGAAATCCGGGAAAAGGGCGAACGCGGCCGCTATGATCCCGGAACCGACAACCGCCATTACGATCCCAGCCCTGTTTGCGGCTATTACTCTATGCGGCTTTCCCGCGCCGAGGCTCTGGCCGACAATGGCGGACACAGCGGCGCCGATCCCCATCATCGGAATAAACGCTATCGACAACAAGCGGTTGCATGCTCCGAACGCCGCGACGGATTCCATCCCGTATCCCGCCACAGCCTTCATCAGCATCATTATGCTGAGGCTCAGAAATCCGAATTGAACGCCCGACGGCGCGCCGATCCTGATAACGAGGAAAATTATGCTCCAGTCCGGACGGAAATGTTTGCCGATCCGCACCGTCAGGTTGGATTTTCCGGCGGCGAGGGCGTAATATGCGTATCCCGCCGCGATACCTGTGGACAGAGTTGTCGCAATCCCCGCTCCAGCCACACCCCATTTCGGGAAAGGCCCCCAACCGTATATCAGCAGGGGATCGAGCACGAAATTCAATGCATTCGTTATCACCATCAGGTTCATCGGAGTCCGCATGTCTCCCGTGCCTCTCATGGCCGCGGTGAGCGGAAAGAGCATCATCTGAAAGAAAAATCCTATGGCAAACGGTTTGAAAAATTGTTCTCCGAGGAGGATCACTTCGCCCTTTCCTCCGAGCATGACGATGATCTCACGGGCATATACGAAACCCGCGATCGATAACATCACCCCGACGAGGGCGGACGCGAAGGATGAATTTCTTATAGTGAGCACGCCGTTCTCAGGCTTGCCTTGTCCGATGGATCTCGCGACGAGCGCAAGCGCGCCGACGCCTATGATCTGCGCTATGGAAAAGAAAACGAAAAAGAAAACTCCGGATATCGCCACCGCCGCTATTGCGTTCGGCCCCAGTCGCCCGACCCAGTATAGATCGACTATTGCGTACAGGTTCTGCATCAGCATCCCGATGGTTACGGGAACGCAAAGCCGCAGGAGTTGCATTCTCACATTGCCTGACGCTAAATCCGTCTCTTTGCCGAACGACATTTCACTCGCCTTTTGCGGAATAGAAACACTTTCCGTGACAGTTAAGTATAATGACACGCTTTAACATTTAAATCATTATGAATAGAATAGAACCTGAAATCGACGCGCCGCGATCCACCGAGCGCGGACGAGCATGTTTTCAAACGGAGCGATGCCATGTTGCTGATAAGAGACGATTGTAAGCATTACAAGGGAAGCGGACCATGCCGAGCGGGAAGACTGTGCGAGGGGTGCGGGGAGTATTCTCCATGGAAAGAGTCGGCCTTGATAATTAAAACAGGAGCGATGGGAGATGTGCTCAGAACGACTTCCATTCTACCGGCTCTGAAAGAAAAACACCGGGATGCGAAAGTGAGTTGGCTCACCTCCCTGAAAGCCGAGCCGCTGTTGAGAGGGAACCCTTTCATAGATGAAATCGTCGTGACGGATGCCCCCGGAACGCCTTCTTCGCCGTCCATCCTCGCGCGGAAGTTCGATGTTTTGTTTTCGCTCGATAAGACGGCGGCGGAGTGTGGGATCGCCGAGAAGGCGTCGGCCGGGAAGAAATTCGGCGTGGGGCTCAGCCGGTGGGGAGCCCCGGTTCCTTTCGGGCCGGAGTGCGATTATTATTTCTCGCTCGGTCTTTCGGACGATTTGAAATTCAAACAAAACAAAAGAACGTACGGGGACATGATTCTCGAGGTTTGCGGGCTCGACGGGAAACCGGCGGCGCCGATTCTCAGCCTTGACGGAGAAGACAACTTGAAGGCGAAGGAATACATCTCTTGGTTCATCGCTAAGCCGGGCGACTGCA
>JAKLIR010000318.1 GCA_022709505.1 bacterium
ATAAAAAAACATTAATTAATGCGAATACGTGAAAAATCGGTTATCTTGTTAAAAATCGAGGCTGTGCGGCTTCATTGCACGACGACAATCTTGGAATAAAAGGCGAATTCTTATGAATGAGAAACAGGTAATGGATCCGGCGGATGTCTATAGAGCGGAAGACTGCGACTGCTGCGGAACCTGCCTGAGCAAATGCAGCTATCTGGGTTTGAGCCCCGAAGAAGCGACTCGCGAAATAAAGAAACTCCGAGAGGGCGCGGACTCGGTGGTTCTCGACAAATGTTTCGGCTGCTGGTCGTGCGACATAACTTGTCCGAACAGATGCCGGCCATATTCGCTTATCAGGACCCGCTGGGGAAACAGGTACGAGAAAAACGGACTTCCGGAACGTTCGAGATATCTCATGCCGTTCAGTTTTCCCAATTTTCGCTCCGCCGTGCGACTCTCGCGCGAAGAGAGGAATTTTATCGAAAATATAAAAAACCCACCCTCGGAAGACGAGGTTCTTTACACCGGATGCAACACGCTCGTCATAGCTCAAATTCTGAACTCGCGGATGTTCGAAGGCCTCGGGATGTTCGGTTCGTTCGACCTGTGCTGCGGTGAAATGTACTATAGAATGGGGATTTTCGACACCGCGAGGGAAGCGGCCTTGAGGCTGAAAGAGGCTTTCGCGCCGCTTAGGGGAAAAACCGTCGTATTCGTATGCGCCGCGTGCATGAACATGATCACTAACATTTATCCCGCCGAGTTCGGAATCGATTTCGGAATCAACGGAGTGTTCGTTTCGGAATGGATTATGGATAAGATCCACACGGGCCGGACTAAAATCAGAAATCCGATCAGGAAGAAAATCACTATTCAGGACTCATGCCATTCAAAAATGCTCGGCGCCGCGTTCACGGAATCGCCGCGCGAACTGCTGTCCGCCGCGGGATGCCGTATTTCTGAAATGAAAATGACGAAAGCCGAATCTTTATGCTGCGGAATCGCCGCGGGATGCGCGAAATTCGGTCTCACCGACATAGCGGGAGCTTCAATGAACCGTCTTCTGGATACTTGGAAAACAGGGACTGACATGACGGCCGCTTACTGCCACGGGTGCCTTCTGTCGATGTCGATGGTCAGGTGGTTCATGCCGTGGACGCCTCCCGTTCACCCGATGATACAGATCGTTCAAGCCGCAACCGGTGAGAACCCGGATTTCGGACTTTCAATGCGTAGGGCGGGAAGTATGCTGTTCGGCATAGCAACGGCGACCGGCCCTTCTCTGTTCTCCGGGTCGAGATTCTTCCTTGATTCGATCTGCCGTGATTGTTGTTAATGAAAGGCCGTAACAAGCGTTCCGGAAATAATCTATTTCAGTTCGTAAACCCCAGACAGAGCCATGTTCAGACTCATGTTGAGTTTCAACGAGTCGGCCCCCTGTTTGATGGTAATCACCGCCGCCACATCTTGGTTCATGGTGAAATCGAACGCGGTGAGAACGCCTTCGGCCGGCGCGAAATATATGTCGCCTTCATAGCGTACGAAAAGACTCTTCGTGTCCATCACCGAACCGGGTATTTCCGAGGGGATCGAGTTGAAAACGTCCGAAAGATCGCCCTCTCCCTTGACATGAATACGGGCGCAACGAAGGTCTTTCACGGTCTCGTATCCCATGAATTCGTATTTCGCGGCCACGGTGTTTTTTTTCTTGCCGGAATTATTATCCCAACTGAAATCGATGTTCTCGTCCCAAGTGTCTCCTACATCGACTGCTTTTTCCGGGAACTTCTGTTGAGTTTGTTTTATCAGTCCGGCTATATCCATCTGCGGCACTGTCTTCGAAAGCCTGTCAATTCCAGAAACATTAATGACACCGCCGAGAGGCGTGACTTTCATCGTTATCGGATTTTTATACAGCTCGATCAGCGCGCTGTTCGTTTCATTGGTCACGTTCCGTTCATCGTCCGATTTAAAATCGATGATGTCCTTTCCATCCTGAGACAGCCGGTATTCCGAAAGCCGGGTTGTAAGCGTGGCGGCGCCGCCCTGATCCACGTCGCCGACCTTCGTTTCAAAGCCCATCCGGAGCTTCATTGTCATATTTATATCTTGTTTTCTCTCCGGCTCGCCTTCTTTGGCGATGATACCGCTCGTTAAAGCGCCCGTGCCGTCCGCTTCCATCACGTAGTAAAGTTCGTCTCCGGGTGAGAAAATGTATCTAAGCTTAACAGGCTCGGAATAACAGAGTGAACTTAATAAAAATGAAAATAGAAGCAACGCCGAGGCTGCCGCGATCTTTGATATTTTCATTTCAGCACCACTAAGTCTCCGGGTCGCATGGGTTCGGCATCCGCTTCCGTGTTCATGCACTGGGTATAGGTTTCCTTGACGTCGGTAACCTTTATCGTTCCTATTTTATCCTTAATCCTGTCGATCTGTTCCCCCGAAACCGGGTCCACCAGAATCTCCCCGAGCCGATAGACAGTGAGTACGTCTCCCTCCTTGAGCCCGTCGGACTGGGAAAAGTTTATATAAACCCTATTCCCAATCACCTTCAATACATAGCCTTCGGTGGGAAATGTGTTTTTGATGATGTTCTCCGCCGCGGTCACGGCGGCGTTGAACGTCCGGGCCGCGAGCCCCTGCTGAGAATTCAGTTCCTCCGGCATTATAACCTGATCCGGGTTATCACCTTGAGTGATCGGCAGCATTCTGTCGTTCAAGCTTGCTGGAACCACGTCGAAATAGACCCACCGTCCGGCTCTCGCATCAAGAACTTTCAGCTCCACAGCCACATCAAAAGAAAGCTCGATATAGCCTGTTCCGCCGACGCCGTGTTGTTTAGCCGTCGCACCGTATTTCAACACCGCGCCGTCGATGAGTCCGTCAACGCCCTTTATTTTGAATTTCCTATTCGCGTCCGATTGCACTATGTCATTGATGTCTATACCGCTTTCCGCTATCAGCCTTTCAGCTTCGCGGCCTGTTACAAATTCGATCCGGTGGTCTCTCTTGAATTTTTCTTCTATCTTCTGTGAAAAAATATCCCCGAGGTTCAGCTTCACGAAATCCGTGTTATTCGAAAAATTGAAAAGAATAAGTCTTTTCGTCCTGCCCGCCTCGCCTTCGTTCGCCGAAGCCACCCGGTTCTTCAATTCCTGCTTTATTTCATCGTCTATGACATCGTTCATGAACACTGGCCCTTGCTTTTCAGCGCCGGGCAGTGTTTTACCTGTCAACCTCGCGAGCATTCCCTTGTAGCCTTTTTCTCCTTCGACGGGAAGTGTGAGAGTGACCTGAACGACACCGTTCGAGTCGCGG
This sequence comes from bacterium, assembly GCA_022709505.1. Classification (GTDB taxonomy): domain Bacteria; phylum UBP15; class UBA6099; order UBA6099; family UBA6099; genus JAKLIR01. The sequence goes on from JAKLIR010000318.1 coordinate 3,310, forward strand.
GATTCCCTGAAGACGACGGCGGATTCGATAAAAGAATCCACAATAGCCTTAGCCGACGGCAGGTCCGCCAAATAGTCTCCGATCGTCCTCGACTTTATGGATTCGAGGTCTATCGGCTGGCGTTCGAGAACTTTCAGAATGTTGTCTTTCGCGTTTTCGACCGCGGAGCGGCGCGCGTCCTCGTACGCCTTGCCGGGCGTCATTTTGGCTTCTCCCCTTCCGATGATGATTCCACTCTGAATGTCGATATAAGCGGGAAGCGCCCGGACGACGGTTCCTCCTGAAATCAACATAATCAGGAAAACCGCCGTTGTGATACGCCTCAAGATGGCCATACGGATTACCTCCGAATTGCTCCGGGGATCGTCCCGGAGAGCCGAAGAATTCTCATCGGCGAATGCGTCGCAAACCACCGTCTGAATCGCCGGTTTTCTCATAATTTTCCCCTTAATTACAGCTATAATATTAAATCATCAAAACACAAAACACAACAACGGTGTAATCAGGAAAATCTTACACTATCGAAAAATATTCTCCCGAGCCCCCTCCGATACGGATGGAGACCTGAACCCGGTCGGCCTACATTTATCCCAAAATCCTTTATTGGAATTTGGAAGCAATGATTCAGAGCGGATGAAATGCAAGGCGGAAGGAGCATTTGTGAAGCGAGTGTACCGGGATGTACATGAACGAGAAAATGCGACGACAACGAAGCAGTTCGCCGCTATGAACATTGCACCGGATTCGGCGTGCTATCGACGAATCCGGGTTTATCATCAATTTGGGATTGGGTTAGGATGTGAAGCGTTCCCCGAGGAGCGCCCCCGCGAACTCTCCCGCATCGAAAGGAAAAAGGTCGTCGCGCTGTTCGCCGACCCCGATGAAGATGATCGGCAGCTTCCATTCGTTGACTATCGAAAAGACGATCCCGCCTCGCGCGGTGCCGTCCAGTTTCGTCAGCACAAGCCCGTCCACGGGAACCGCTTCGTTGAACAACCGCACCTGATTCAGAGAGTTCTGCCCTATGGTGGAATCGAGCACGAGCCATGCCCGCAGAGAGTCCGCGTTTGCTTTTTCCAAGGCCACGCGCCTGATTTTCTGCAATTCCCGCATGAGGTTTACTTGAGTGTGGAGACGGCCCGCGGTGTCCGCGATCAGAACGTTGATCCCTCTCGCCCGCGCCGCCTGCACGGCGTCGAACATGACCGCCGACGGGTCCGCCCCTTCGTGCTGCCGGATGATC
>JAKLIR010000319.1 GCA_022709505.1 bacterium
AATGAATTTTCCGAGTTCGCGCAGATGCCGCAGCCGGTGTTCGAGAGCGTGGACCTCGCTGAAATGCTCGGCAACATCGTGAGGTTCCATACGTCTTCCGTTTCGGAAAATATCAGGATACATTTCACACGCGACGACACGCCGTTGACCGCCAAAGTGGACCGCGGCCAGATCAACAGGGTCTTCACGAACCTGATTCTCAACTCGATCGAGGCGATGCCGGACGGCGGTGATCTGAGAGTGATAGTCAGGGGCGACGGAGCTAATATATTCGTTATGTTTGAGGACACGGGGGTCGGAATACCGAGCGAGACGATTGATAAGATATTCACTCCCTATTACACTACGAAGCATGGTGGAACGGGGCTTGGGCTTTCAATTGTGAAACGAATATTGCAGGATCATGGCGCAACGATAGAGGCGGAAAGTACGCCGGGCTCTGGCACGAGGTTCGTCATAATATTCAAGCAGATTATCGCCGCACCCGGTGGAGGAACTGACAAGGATGAGTGAGGAAACGATTCTCGTCGTCGATGACGAGAAAAACATAGTCGCCACGGTGGCGATGACCCTGAAGTCGGACGGCTACAAGGTGCGCTCGGCGCACAGCGGCGAGGAAGCGCTCGAAATCGCCGAGAAAAAGCCGATCGACCTCGCGATCGTGGACATCATGATGCCCGGAATGGACGGACTCGAATTTCTAAAGATCGTCCGGGAGAAATGGCCGGAGACGATTGTCATAATGATGAGCGGCCACGGGACGATCAGCACGGCCGTGCAGGCCACGAAACTCGGCGCTTACGATTTCATCGAAAAGCCGCTCTCCAGAGAGAAGCTGCTACTGACCGCGAAGAGGGCGCTCGATTTCAAAAGGCTCGAAAATGAGAACATCGCCCTTCGAAGCGAGATCGCTCATCACTTCGACATCATAGGGGATACGCCGGTGATGAAGGACTTGTTCATGCGGATCGAGACGGTGGGTAACTCGCCGAGCCGGGTTCTCATAAGGGGCGAAAACGGCGTTGGGAAGGAACTCGTGGCGCGGGCGCTGCATCAGGCGAGTCCTCGTAGGGATAAACCGTTCATCAAGGTGAACTGCGCCGCGATACCGCACGAGTTGATAGAAAGCGAATTGTTCGGCCATGAAAAGGGGGCTTTCACCGGTGCGACGGCCATGCGTCGCGGGAAATTCGAGCTCGCGCACAAGGGCACGATATTCCTCGACGAGATCGGCGACATGCACCTCGACACTCAGGCCAAAGTGCTCCGCGTTCTTCAGGAGAATGAGTTCCAGCGGGTCGGCGGCGACGAGCTGATAAAGGTGGATGTCAGAGTCATCACGGCCACCAACAAGGAACTCGAAGAGGAAATAAGAAAGAACAGGTTTAGGGAAGACTTGTTCTTCAGGTTGAACGTGATCCCGATCCGGGTTCCATCGCTTAGGGAAAGGAAGTCGGACATACCGCTGCTCGCCGCGCATTTCTTCAGGAGCTTCGCCCATGAATACGGGCGCCCGGCGAAGAACCTCGATGAGTCCGCTCTCGAAGCGTTGAAAAATTATCATTGGTCTGGGAATGTCCGGGAACTGAAGAATTTCATGGAGCGGCTTTTCATCATGGCGCCCGGCGATGAGATCGACGAACATACGGTGAAGACGTTCCTGCCTTATTCCGAGGAAGAATCAGCAGAGTTCGCGGGGCACGCCGCGCCGGACGGCTCCCTCAAGGAAGCGGTCAACGGCTTCGAGCGGGAGTTCATAATGAAAAAACTCAGCGAACACAACTACCATATCGCAGAGACGGCGCGCGATCTTCAACTCGAACGGAGCCATCTTTACAAGAAAATGAAGTCTCTCGGCATTCAAGCGCCGTGAGTGCGTTCTTCGCTTTTCCATGTCGGAAGTGAAGGCGGAATGTCGGTTTACAACCCGGAATCCGGGTTCGGAAAGGTGACAAATGGTCGTATTCCCGGGAGGCGGAGCGAATGGTGCGTAATCTGAAAATAATGTTGGGTTCGGTTCTGGTGATTTTCATTTTGGCCGGCGCCGCGGCGGCTCTTGTCCCCGGGAGCGTCAAAGGACTCGAGAAGGATGAGAAGTTTTACGTCGATGAAGGCGCGCATTTCGAGTTGCCCTATGAAGAATGGAGTTCCTTCGGGACGCTCAAGACGGACGACGGGAGGATATTGACCTATACGGAGATCTTCCATAAGGCGGGGGTTTCGTACATTCACGCCCGCAACGGCTACAATTCGCTTCGGCGCCCGGATGGAAGATATGATTACAGATCGTTCGGACAAGGGCTTATCAAAGGGCTCACGGGCAACGCATTGAGAGACAACCTCGAAAAACATCCTGACGATTCATTCTACAAGGAAACTCTCGCCGCTCTCGAAGCGGATAAATCGGAGCACTTTCAACTGCTAAAAGAAGGGGATTACCCGCTACACAGGGGCAGGATGTTCATGAAATTCGGGGAGAACAGACTCGAGAGAATGAACAAGCTGAAATTCACCTATGAGTTGAATGCAAACACATGGGCGGGATTACTGAGCATCAGACTTAACGCGAAACACCCGCCAATGATTTTCGATTCCGAGCATCCACGAATAGTGAGTGCGAAAGTGAATCGCGATCTGGGGCAGCTCGGCGCTCTCGTCAGTTACACTTTTTCCGATATCGAGGCGACCGGAACGATCATGCTCGACGGGCGCCCGGTGCGTGTTTCGGGGAACGTTTGGCTCGAACACATCTGGGGCCAGCCCGACGGTATGGCGATGGCTAAGACGATAATCATTTACCAGCACCTGCGTAACGGTTCTTCTTTTATCATCGCACAGTACTACAACATGAACGGGACGCTTGAAAACAACAATTTCATATTCGTGAAACCGGATGGTTTGACGGATTACAAGAACGCATCAAGCTTGAAACCTATCGGGAGTTGGACGAGTCCGGTGTCATCTATTATTTATGAAACAGGCTGGGCCTTGAAGGGAAAGGCTGTTTCTGGAAGAGTCGAGGCCGCGGCAGGTGCTGAGAACAGCGAGATAATGCTTGAACAAGGAGTCGGCGCGTTCTGGTTCGGCCCGTGCAATTTCAAGGGAACGGTGTATGGGAAGAAACTCGAAGGACAGGGGTTTTGCAGAGTAGTAAGCCCGGACACGACGCCGTACAAACCGAGATAAAATCATGATCGTGATTTACATGTAGGAAACGGGGTCTTTCAGGCCTGCGTCCTCGAAGCCTCTCAGGCGCAACCTGCAACTGTCGCATACTCCGCATGAACGGCCGGTGGGGTCGGGATCGTAGCAACTGTGCGTCATAGAATAGTCAACTCCGAGCTGAACGCCTTTCCTTATTATCTCCGACTTAGTCATCCCTGACAGAGGCGCGTGGATCCTGATAGGATCTCCCTCGACGCCGCACTTCGTCGCGAGTTCCGAAGTTCTCCTCATAGATTCTATGAACTCCGGGCGGCAGTCCGGATAACCGCTGTAGTCGATCGCGTTCACGCCTATGAAAATGTCTCTTGCACCGATGCTTTCCGCCCATGCGACGGCGTAGGATAGGAACAGGAGGTTCCGCGCAGGGACGTATGTCACGGGAATACCGGGCTTCACGCCTTCTTTCGGAACGGGGATGTCGTTTGTGAGTGCGGAGCCTTGAAAGATGGAAGAGTCGATCTTGACCGTTACGTGAAGAGCCGCTCCGAGAGAGGCGGCGACTTTGCGCGCCGCGTAAAGCTCGCAATCATGCCGCTGTCCGTAGTTGAACGTGAGGGAATAGATTTCGAAACCCTCTGAGCGCGCCATAGCCATCGCGGTGGTGGAATCAAGTCCGCCGCTTGAAAGAACAACCGCGCGCCGGGGACTCATCTGCTTCGTTCCTCCGGGCCCCATATTATTTTGTGAAGCTGGAGTGAAATCCGCGCATATAACTGGTCGGCGAGCATCCATTCCGCCAGTTCCTTCGGATCGAGCGCGCCGTGCACGGGCGATATGAGAATGTTCGAATAATCCTCGGCGCCATACTCGTCGATCACATTCACCGCCCACTCGTAGTCCGTCCGGTCGCGGATCACGAACTTCACGTTGTCCGGTTCGGATATATAGTCGAGATTCGTGAAAACGTTCCTGTGACATTCTCCGCTTCCCGGGCATTTCAGGTCGAGCACCGTGACGACTTCGCCGGGGATCCGGTCTATCAGGATGCTGCCGTTTGTCTCCACGAGGACGCCGTATTTTTCGTCGATCAGCCTGTTCATGAGTTCGTAAACCGGCTCCTGAAGTAGCGGTTCGCCGCCGGTTATCAGCACTGGGGAAAGGTTGTACTTGCCGATCATGCGCATGACTTGATCCACGGTCATCTCGATCCCGTTCTCGTACGCATGAGTCGTGTCGCAGTATGAACATCTCAGGTTGCAGCCCGTTAGCCGCACTATGACGCCGGGCATCCCGGAGCATGTTCCCTCGCCGAGGCTGCTCGCGACAATTTCCTTTATTTTCAGAGAGGTGGTGTCCATTTACCCCAGAATGCTCCCGATGCA
>JAKLIR010000032.1 GCA_022709505.1 bacterium
TTGCAGGTCCACGAGGACCGAGCCGTCTTCGTTGTACTCGGGTTTTTTCCAAGTGAGCATGACCTTATTATTATCCGGATTTGCTTGGAACTGATCCGGGGTTCTGGGTATGGCGTCGTCTTTATTGAATGGGGTTGCCGAGACTTCGTCCGACAGTGGGCTCTGGTTCGACGGGTTGGAGTCGTCGAGGGCCAGTAGAACGTAATAGTAGGTAGTGCCGGCGACGATGTCGTGAGTGTCTTTGTAGGTTGTGGCGGAGGCCGAGATCATGCCTTCGGAGTTAACCGGCGTGGCGTCGTACTGGCCGGAGTAAGTGCCTCTGAAAAGGTTGTAGCCTTTGAGGTCCACGAGGGGTGAGTCGTCCATGTTGGTCGCGGGCGGCGTCCATGAGATATTCACGTATTCGTCGCCGGGGGTTGTCGTGGCGTCTCCGGCGAGCGCGCGCATGTCCGAAGGCTTGTTCGGGCCTATGACATCCCTGAATTGTATGCTGCGTTGCAGGGTGTTTTTGTCTTCGTTCATGTTTTGCGAGCTGTCGCGGGCTCGCACGAGCAGATAGACGTACTGGCCGTCGCGGAGTCCGGAGACGATATAGCTCGTGGTGGCTGTCACGGTATAGGAGGGCGAGGCGTAGTTGAAGCCGCCCGAAAGGTTCGATTGATAGATGTTGTAATAGATGGGAGGCGTGCGGTCGGTCGCTTCGGTCCAGCTCAACTGCACTTTTCCGTTTTCGTCGTAAACGATCAACTGAGAGATTCCCGCGAACGATGGGGGGGACATGTCCGTGGGGGTGGTGCTGAACTCCACGTCGGCGGTGCTTGTCGTGTTGGCGTAGCTGCTTGAGTCCACGGCGGCCACGACGGCGAATACGGGTTGTCCGTCCTTGATGAGCTCGACGGGCGCGGACAGGCGGACCGATGTTGTTGCGGTCACCTGAATGGTGGGAGACGCGTAGTTTTCCCCCGCGGATGTGCTGGAGAGATAAATGTTGTAGTAAACCGGCGCGGAGCGGTCGGAGGCGGCGTCCCAGCTCAGTTCGATTTCTCCGCCGAGGCCGGTGTTCGCCATATTTTTAAGTCCCGTCCAGCTTGGCGCGGTCTGGTCGGTCGGGGTCGCCGTGAGGATTATTTCGTTGTTGTCCTCGTTGGTGTATTTGTCTTTCGCGCGCACTGCCAAGTAGTAGGTTTTATCGTTAGTAAGGCCGGTGAGGGTGTAGGCAAGGCTTTGGGTGGAGACCGCCGGGACGGTGTATAGCGTGGAAGTGGAATCGGAATAGTATATGTTGTACGAGATTGGGGTCGAGGGGTCGTCCGCGGCGCTCCATCTCAGCGTGAGCTCTCCGCCCTGCCGGGTGTCGGTTGCTTCTTCGAGGCCGTAGAATATCGGGTCGTAATGGTCCTGAGGAAGCGCGCCTTTTATGATCGAGTTGGAGTCGGTGTTTCCGAGCCGGTCCCGCGCTCGGACGACGAAATATTCTATCGTTCCGTTCTGGAAGCCCGTGATAGTAGCGAACGCATCGGTTGTGGACATTCTCACGCCGCCGCTCAGAATGTTGGCTATTAAGGAGCTTGTGGCGTAGTAGATATCGTAAGTAATTGGAACGGAGTTGTCCGTGGCCGGGACCCATGATACATAGAGCGCGCCGAAAGTGCCGGCGTCGCGGACTTCGCCGACGCCTATGAAGGATGGCGCCGCCTGATCCGAGGGTGTGCCGGATAGCACCACGGTATTGTTGTCGGTGTTCGGAGGTGTTGCGCTGTCGCGCGCCCGGACGCTGAATTTATGTATCACGCCGTCTTGCAGGCCGGAGACCACATAGGGATAAGTTGTTGTTTGATAAGAAGGAGATGAATAGTTGATGGCGGCCGAGCCGGTGGCCGTGTAGATCAGGTAAGTAACGGGTGTTGACATGTCGGCGGCCGGGTTCCACGCGATCCTGAGTTGTCCGCCGAGCATGATGTCCGTGACGGCGGTGATGCCGCCGAACTCGGGCGGCGAGGTGTCTGTCGGCGTGGCGAATAGCTCGTTGGTGTTTGTTGTTGATATGCCGCCGGAATCGACGGCGCGCACGGAGACGTAGTACGGCCTTCCGTTCTGGAGGCCGGTGATGAGGTAGTATAGGCCTTGCGTCGAGGCGGCTACCGTGTTGTAGTTCTGATTGTTCGCGGTTTGTGAGACGAAGATCTGATAGGTCACGGGTTGGGACGGGTCGGTCGCGGCGTCCCAAGTGGCGAGTAGCGAGCCGCTGATGCCTTGGTCGGACAGGGTTTTTATGCCGGCGAACGAGGGAGGCGTTCCGTCGTTGGGGCGTGCGGGTTTATTGATCGTGTTGGAGTCGCGCAATCCGCCCGCGTCCCTTGCGCGGACGACGAAGTAGTAGTAGGCGCCGTCGGTCAGGCCGGTCACCGTGGTGCTTGTCGCGCCGGAGACAGACTTGGTGGGGGTCGAGAAATCGGACACCGTGTGGGTGGCCGAGAAGACATCATAGATGATGGGCGGCGGGGCGGCGTCCACGGCGTCTTGCCATGAGAGCAGCACTTCGCCCGTGTGGTATGTGGGTGTGGCGGAGGCGAGGCCGTTGAAGGTCGGCGCCGCGCCGTCTGTTGGGATGCAGGGTGTGTAGCCCGACTGATAGGGGTCGGGCTGTATGGTGGAAGTGCTGCCGCCGAAGTTGTACGCCGTGTCCACGGCGCGGACGACGAAGAAATACTTCTGGCCCATGGTGAGGCCGTCGAGCCTCGCGCTTGTGGTTTCGGTGGCCTGAAGGTCCCAAGATGCGAATGAGAAATATCCGGAGCCGTAGTTGGTGGCTTTGTAGATGTTATAGGTTATCGGGTGTGATTTATCCGTTGCGGCGGACCAAGTGAGGTCCAGAGCGAAGCCGGTCCGGGCGTCCGAGCAGGACGTTATGCCTTCGAAGACCGGCGCCACGGTGTCCGTGGGGGTGGCCGCCCTCTGGACGGTGTTCGTTTCGGTGTTTCCCGCCGAGTCTTGCGCTCGCACGGCGAAGGTGTATTGGGTGTTGTTTAGGAGCCCTTCGACGTATAAGGAGGTTGTTCCGGAGACTGTCGTCGCCGGGGTGGCGTAGGAAGAGAGGGACGAGCCCTGATTGTAGTAGATGAGATATGTCACGGGTGTTGAATTATCGGTTGCGGCGGACCAAGAGAGGCGCACGGTTCCGCCGGAGCGGTCGTCCGTAACGGTTGACAAGCCGCCGAACGACGGTGCGACGGAGTCCGTGGGGGTCATGCTGATTTGGGTTGTGTTGGTGCTTGTGAGACCGGATTTGTCCACGGCGCGGACCACGAAATAATAGGGGGTGTTGTTCTGGAGTCCGGTGACTGTGGCCGAGAGAGCGCCGGAGGTCACGGACGTGTAAGGCGTTGTCCATGTGAACGTGCCGGACGCGGAGGATACGAAAATATTGTAAACGATTGGAGGAGAGTTATCGGTAGCGGCCGACCAAGTGAGGCGGACTGCGCCTCCGGTGCGGGCGTCCGTGACGCCCGAGACTATCCCGCCGATCGGGGGCGCGCCGTCGGTGGGCATGGCGCTCACCGAGGTTGTGTTCGATTCGCTGTTGGGAGACGAGGCGTTGTCCGAGGCTCTCACCGCGAAGTAGTACAGATTTCCGTAATAGAGGCCGGTGGCCACGGTAATCGTCCCGGTGGCGGTGGTGCTGAACAGCGGGGCGTACCAGTCGAAGCCGGTCGGCGATGAAGCGGCGAACACCGAATATGATATTGGGGGCGAAGCGTCCGCCGCGTCGGACCATGATAAAAGGACGGTGGGGGTGGTGGCGCTTGCGGCGTCGGCGGCGGCCTGCGCGCCGGTGAAGATGGGCGCATAGGTGTCGTCGTCCTCTAAGATTGAGACTGTGTTGGCTTGATTCACGGTCAGTATGAACCAAGGTCCCCCGGCCGGGTTGGGCCCGGGGTGGTAGGCGATCATGCTGACCGGCACGTCCGGCACGCTGACCGGCGAGCCGGTGCGTTCGGTGAAGTCGATGTCGTCGTAGTTTCGCGCGCCGATTGTGCCGGTTGCCTGCGCCAGATAGATGTTTCGGGATTCGGGGTTGAAGTCAACATCGACGGCGACCGAGCCGAGCGAAATCGTCTCGGCCTCTATCAACTGGTTGTTCCCGCCGTCTATCACGAAAACCTTGTTCTGGGCGGCGTCCGTTACGTAAACGTGGTTTGTCGTCGGATTTACGGCAATCCGGTCCGGGTTGGCGCCGACCGATATATAGGTTACGAACGAGGTGTTGTTCAGGCCGTCGTAAATGTAAACTCTGCCGTTGTTTTTGCTGCACACATAGACTTTTCCGGTTGTTTCGTTCACCGCTATTCCGGTCGGGTAGTTCAGGCTGTTGCCGGATACGGTCGATATGAGCGCGTTGTTCGTGGCGTTGTAAACGTAGATGGCGTTTGCGGATGTGTTTGTTACGTAAAGCCTTGCGAGGTTGTTGTTGACGGCCGCGCCGTAAGGGTTGCCGGTCTGGATGACGGATGTTACGGTGCCGGCCACAACGTCGTAAACGTAGATTTTCTGGTCCGAGCGGCCGGTGGCGAACACTTTCGGGGCGGTCGGATGATCGTAGGTCGCCACCATCCACGGGTGCGTGTTCGCGCCGAGCGAAACGTCGGTCACCGCCGTCGTCGGCACGTATATCCGGGTGAGAATGCTTCCGTTAGGCTGGGAGACGAACGCGTCCGAGTACGATCCTTTTGTGAGTATTGCTATGTCGTTGCCCGTGCCGGATATTCCGATCGAGCCGAGAAGGGACATGTCCGCCCGAGCGGCGCCGGGCGGTAAAACCGCGAGGCAAACCGCAACCATGAGAACGGTTATCGCAGCCGTGATTATCGGATGTCTTCTAACCACCAAAGATTCACCACAGGGCGAATAATAAATATACGATTAAAAATCGCCCGCGCGCAAATGTCCGCATATTATAGAATACAATAAAGCGATTAATATTATAACATATTCCAAATAATTGGTAACGAAAATATTCAAACTGGAAAAAACGGAGAATCTCTGAATGGCAAAACGGCGGGAAGGGATGTTTTCGCGCGGAATTCTTGTAATTCGGCGGATTGACGTTATAAATTGACTGACGGAGATGGGCCGGGAAAAATCGGAAGAGCGAGCCGCGGGGCGGCCGCCCCGATTCGGAGGGAGAAGCGGTAATGACAGCGGATAAGTTCAGCAAGTACATGTATGACCTCATTGATCGGGTGGTTTCTACGATCGGGCCTCGCGAGCCTTGCAGCGAAGCGGAATTGAAAGCGGCGGACATGATGGCGGAGGAGTTCAAGCCGATGTGTGATGCGGTGAAAGTGGAACCGTTCACGTGCAGCCCGACGGCTTTTCTCGGGTTCCTGCCGATCTCGGTTATTCTTTATATAATCGCGGCGGGTCTTTACTGGGTGTTCGCGCCGGCGGCGCTGTTTTTCGCGCTCGTCGGTTTCGTCATGCTTTTTTTCGAATTCATGCGCTACAAGGAATTCGTGGATTTCCTGTTTCCGAAAAAGACGAGCAAGAACGTGCTCGGCGTGATCAAGCCTCGCGGCGAAGTGAAGCGCCGGCTGATCGTCTGCGGGCACATGGATTCGGCTTATGAATTTAATTTGTTCCTGCTTCTGAAGAACGGCGCGGTTGTGCTGATGATAATCGGCGTTCTCGCGACGCTGATCCTGCTTGGGGCGAGCATCGCGAAGACTATCGCCTATTTCAACGGAACGGCGGACGCGCGGATCTATGTCATATTCGGCGCGATATCCATCGGGTTGTATCCGATCCTCGGGCTTTTCCTGCAATTCCATTCGTATCACCCGGTGCCGGGCGCGATGGACGATATGGCCGGAGTGGCGGTCGCCGCCGGACTCGGCAAATATTTGAGCGACGCCAAACAGAACGGCGGCTTCGTGCCGCAGCACACCGAAGTGGTTCTCTACGCCGCGGGATGCGAGGAAGCCGGGCTGCGGGGCGCGAAGAGATATGTCGCGGCGCACAAGCAGGAGCTGCTCCAGACTCCCACGACTGCGCTCATATACGACGGTGTGTACGACGAGAAATTTCTCACGGTGATAACCCGCGAAATCTGCACCGGCGCCAAGCACGACAAGAAGCTCGTGAACGCCGTGATAGATATCGCCAAAAAGAGAAACATGCCGATCAGAAAGCGGCTCGTTCCCTTCGGCGCTTCGGATTCCTCGGTGTTCAGCCTCGCCGGGATTTCCTCGACGTGTATTCTTTGTCAGGACGTGGACACGCTCGTTCCGAACTACCACACGAGATTCGACACGGTGGAAAAGATCAGGCCGGAGGCGCTCGCGGTCTCGTTGCAGGTGGCGGTGGATATGCTTGAGAAGATAGACGCGGAGGCGGGCGGCTGACGCCGCGCGCCGGCGGGAGCCTGTTTCAATGATCCCTCCGTTTTCATTTTCGCAGATTCCGAAAATCATTTTCGGGCCCGGGAAGATAAGCACGGCGCCGGGGATCGCGGCGTCGATAGGCCGCAACGTGCTTGTTGTCGCGAGCCCGAGTTTCGTTCGCAACGCGGCGAAGTTCGACGCGCTGGCGGGAGAGCTTGAGAAGCGCTCGATGCGGGTCACCCGGCTCGAAATCGGGGGCGAACCGTCGCCGGATTTCATAGACGCGGCGGTGGAAGACCTCGATGGACGCAATATCAATGTCGTCATAGCGGTCGGCGGCGGGAGCACGATCGACACCGGAAAGGCGATCTCCGCGATGTTGCCGGAACGCGACGGAGCGACGCTCGATTTTCTCGAAGGTGTCGGAACGGGGAAGAGGCATTCGGGCGTGAAGGTGCCGTTCATCGCGGCGCCGACGACATCCGGAGCGGGCGCCGAGGCGACTAAGAACGCAGTGCTGAGCAAGGTCGGCCCGGGCGGTTTCAAGAAATCCCTGCGGCACGACAATTTCATGCCGGACTATGCGGTGGTGGACCCCGAACTCACGCTCACGTGCCCGCGCGCGGTGACCGCCGCCTGCGGAATGGACGCTTTCACGCAGTTGCTCGAAGCATACGTCTCGACCGCCGGGAACCCGATGACGGACGCGCTGGCGTTCGGCGGGCTCGAAATGATCGCAAGCAATCTCGAATTGGTGTGCGGAGCCGGAGCGGATGATATCGAAGCGCGGGGAGGGATGTCGTACGCGGCGCTGATGTCCGGCGTCGCGCTCGCGAACGCGGGTCTCGGAGCGGTGCACGGGCTCGCCGGACCGCTCGGCGGCTTGTTCAAAATCCCCCACGGCGCGGCATGCGGCGCGATTATGGCCCCGGCGGTCGCTCTGACTGTCGATGCTCTCCTCGATTCCGATCCCGGCAATCCGGCGCTCGCGAAGTTCGCGCGCGTCGGCGCTCTGTTCGCCGACGGCTCGACACGCGTCGATGTCCAAACCGGCTGCGCGCGGCTCGTCGAAAAAATTTACAGTCTCACGGAGTCTCTCGGCATACCGCGTCTCGGTGAATTCGGTGTTGCGGCTTCGGACCTCGACGGCATCGTCGCGGCCTCTGATTCAAAGTACAATCCCGTCAAACTTTCTCCCGAACAGCTCAAATCCGTTCTCGAAAAAAGCCTTTGAGAAATTGCGAAAAGCAGCGATTCGCGGCGTTGCGGGCGGCGCCTTAAGGGAACCCTTTGAGAAGGGTTCCCTTAAGGATCCCTCCTAAACTTTTCACTGTCGCAATTCCGGAAGAGCGCCGGAATTGCTTTCCATTATCCCGAAAAAGCTTTCTCTCGTTACGATGACTCCGCGCCGGAATTGCGAGTGCAAAAAGTTTGGGAAGGGTTTCCTAAGGGGAACCTTTTTCAAAAGGTTCCCCTTAGGCCGCCGGAGGCGTTGATTTGAATCTGAGTGAAACAGGGTTTGTTTTTGACGAACGCGAAGCCCGGGATGCAAACGAAAGAGACGCCCCGGAGGCATTCGAATTTTTTTTCGTGAGTGTGTCCGAAGATAACGCAGATGCTTCGCGCGGCTTTGTTTTCGAGCGCGGAGAAAAGCAAATTTTTGAAGCGGGCGGCGTCCGCGAGAACGTTGTGCGGGGGAAGAATGCCTGTGCGGGCGAGAGGATCGTGGTGGATGAGAAAAATCAGGTTCGAATCGGAGTAAGCGCGAGAGTCGAGCAGCTCGCTTATTTTTCTCAACTGTTTTTCACCAAGCGAGCCTTCGAGCGCCCAGATCGGGCGGCCGAGGATCGTGGAATCGAGGCCCACCAGCACGAATCCCTTCTTGATTGTTTTGACGAACGGGAAATATTCGTCCGATTCGAGGCGATTCGGGCCCGGCGTGAGGAACTCGGAAAAAGCGTGCTTGAAAACGGAGCGTTGATTTTCCTTGTTGCTGAACGGGTAGAAGCGCGCGATGTCGTGATTGCCGGGAACGACGGAGATGAGGTTCGCGTCGCGGCCGCGCAGAGCGGCGGCCACCGCTTCGAGTTCGGACGCCGCGCCGGTGTCGGTGAGGTCTCCCGCCAATAGGATGTGGTCCACGGCGGGTGCGTATTTATCGACGACGCTCCCGAGAAGATCGAGTGTTTCTTCGCCGGAACGCATGTTGGGATTCTGAAAGATCAGCCGTCGCGCCGCGGCTTCGAGCGGGCGTTTGCCGCCCGCGCCGGTGCAGTGGAGATCGGACATCAGCAGCAGTTTCAATGTATCGGATTGAGCGTCGTTCATGTTTTTCTCGATCCCGTTCAGCGGATCAGATTGTAGTAGCGGGCCATCCAGTAGGGCAGCAGCCAAAAGGTCGGAACCATTTCCTCGTTAGCGCTTTCCGACACGTCGAGCCTGTACATGTTGTCGGACCAGCGCATGGTTCGCGTTTCCGTGTAGGGCAGGACGGCGATGCTCTGGGCGGTTTTAAATCTATCCGGCTTCATGGAGATTTTCACGTCGCGCCGATGGCTGTTCCGGACGTCCCATTTCACGAGGTCGAGCGGGATTTCGCGGAGAGTGCGCACCGCGAGATCGAGCCCGAAGTTGTTTCGTTCGAACGCGCCGTAGATGATGATTTGCTCGGCGTTCCGCTCCTTTAGGTCGGTGCTCCACAGCCGACGCATACCTTCGAGAAAGTAGTCGTCCCTAAGTTTTTTGTCGGTTCGTTCAGCGTTGATGAGCGTATAAAAAGAGAGAGAGGCCATTTCGTCGCTGTCGTGGTTCACCTGAAGCCGGTCCGAGATGGTTTTTTCTTTCAGGGCGTTTATGTGGTAGTGGTGCTCGTCCATGAATTTTTTATAGAGGTCGAGATATTTCGGATCGGCGGTGATGTTGAAAGCGGAGCGCGCCATGCCGAGCGCGGCGGTGCTGTTGAGGCCCTGATCGCCCATTTTCCCGAAGGGGCCGTTGATCCATTCGGGGTCGAGATTTCCGTAGGTGGTGACCTTTCCGGTTTCGTCGAGAAGGCGGAAGCCGTTGCCGGCCAAGTAGTCCGTCAGGTCTCGAACGAGGGAGCGGATGGAGTCGCGGTCGGCTTCGTCGGCCGCGAGGTCGTAGTAGATGGGGAGCCCGAAGTAGTGGCCGATGAGTTCATCCTTGCTGGTGTCTGTTTTCCAGCAGTAATCGCCGGAGGGAGCTGTGCGCCAGTTTTGGGAGTCGCGGCCGGGGCATTGCGAGGCGGGCAGAACGGAGCGGGCGACGTAGCCTTTCACGGGCGTGGCGGTGAGCAGGCGGCGCATCGCTTTGAAAGATTCGCGGGCGTTCCGGAGCGCTTCGGGGTCTTTGGTCGCGGCGTAGCGGAACGATTCCGCGGCGAGGTACATCTCGGTCCATTGGCCGTCGTTGTCGTCGTCCGTCAGGCGTGAGGAGGAGAGGTCGCCGGGAGTTGTCAGGATGGAGTTTGAGACCATGCCTTCGCGGTTGTGGCGAATGCGCACGATATTTTCGAAGTAAAGAGCTTTTTGTTCGAGGGTTATCATGCGGCGGGCGATGCGCGCATCGCCCTTGGCGGTTCGGGCGACCGCGGAACCGTCGGGGGCGACGCCGACGGAGAAAACGTCGTTGGCCGGCAGCCAGCGCCGGCCGGCGAAATAGAGTTTACGCTTGTTCTCGAGGTCGAGGAATACGAGTCCGTCGTTTGTCGCGGCCCACAGTTCGTTGCGCTTCGGGTTTAGCGCGGCGCACCGGACGGGTTCAACCGGCAGAGGGCGCGCCCATTCGGGGATCAGCCCGTCGCCCGGCGAGCAACCGGTGAGCTTCCCGTCCGAAGCGGCGGTTTCCTCGCGAATCCATTGCGGGAAAGGTTTATCCGCGACATAGTCTCCGGCCTTGTCGTGTTTTACTTCGACCGGCGGAACCGCCGAAGCATATTCGCCTGCTTCAAGCTCCGCGCACGCGGCGCGCGGAGCGTGAAGCGCCGCGAACAGCAAGAATAGCGCGAGAAATTGAAAAATTTTTGTTTCATGCCTGTAATCTTTTTTTTCCATGAACCAATTATATAGCAGAAGAAACAACGTTGGCATAGAGAGTGAACGCGGATGGTATTTGAGAAGAAAGAAACAGGCTATTTACTAATGCGGCTCGTGTTAATAATATTAATTGACCATACTAACTCTCAAAGGGGACCGAAATGAATAAAAAATCGGATCGATGTTGTTTGTGGCTGCATTTGTGATAGCGGCGGCGGTTTTTTCGGCGAGACCCGCGCTCGCGGAGGCGTCCGCGTCGTTCGAAGAAGCGTTCGGCGCCGCTTCGGCTTTCGCCATGTACAACACACAAGTCGTGCTCGGAATCACGGCGGACGCTTTCGTGAAATCCGTGTATAGCAGCGAAGAGGCGAAGACCATCGTATCGGAACAAAAGACATCGGTGGGGATACTGGGGGATTATGTGAAGAAGCTCTTGGAATTAAGCACGGTGAACGATTCGGATAAGAAATATTTAAAGGGAATTCAGGTTTGTTTGGACAAACTTTCAGAGACCGCAGATGCTCTTACCGCCTACATTGACAATCAGAGTGATGAAAACGCCGGAGATTTCGACACTAAGCGCAAGGCTTCGTACGACTCGATAGCGGAGTTGCCCGGGTTGGACAAGCAATAGAAATTGCGATAAGCGGCGATTCGAGGCTTTTGCGGGCGGCGGCTAAAGGGAACCCTTTGAGAAGGGTTCCCTTCAGAATCCCTCCTAAACTTTTTGCAAGCAATTCCGGAAGAGCGTAGGAATTGCTTTCTCGCAGTTCGAACATGACCGCTCCCGCGGCCTTTGATGCATTATGTTTTAGATGTAGGGCCAGGTCTCCGCACCCGGCCGACCCGAAATGACTGCCCCTGACGTCCATTTCCCCGCTGGATCCCGGGTCTCGGCCCGGGATGACGAACTAAAAGATACGCTAAGGAAAAGGCGTGAGCGACACCGCTGCGCAATCAGCGGCCGGGCGCCGAGGACCCACCGGGCCGAGACCCGTCCCAACAAGTAGCACGAAAAAAGAGCGGTTGAGACGCTCGCTCGCCTTGGGCCTCGGCGGAGCTCGGCCCGTCGAGAAACATTCTCCTCGGGAGAATTCGACATTGCGCCTCATCGCTTTTGGCAATTTCTCGCGGAAATATAAAGGTAAAATATCCAGACGTCGAACCAACGATCTTATTTAGCCCGGATTCGTCAATAGTGCGCCGAATCCAAATGAAGGATTCGGGTTTAAATGTGAAAAAGCAATTCCGAAAGAGAAGCTTCGGAATTGCGAGCGCAAAAAGTTTGGGAAGGGTTTCCTAAGGGGAACCTTTTGAAAAAGGTTCCCCTTAGGCCGCCGGAGGCGCCGCTCCCGCGGCCCGTATTCACGATTTAATTAGTAAATGGTATAATGCGGCAACGCGAGGTTGTTAAGGCTCGCGACGAAGGGAGATTCTGCCGATGACGCGTTTGTTCCTTTTGCGTTATTCCGTGAAGCGGAAGATCGCCGAGATAGCCTTGCTTGCGCTGGGGGTGACGTTCGAGTATCTGTCCCGGAGCTGCGCGGCGCTGAAGAAGGAGATCGACGGTTGGGAAGAGGGGCGGGTGTTCGCGCTCAGCGTGTTGCCGGACGGCCCGGCGATCTCGCTGAAGAAGGAAGGCGGGGCGATCCGTTATCTCGGCCGCGGTCTGAAACAGCCGAACCTGACTTTTTACTTCAAAAACATTGATTCCGCGCTGATGGTGTTCGTCGGGATGATGGGCGCGCACACGGCTTCCGTGCAGCACAGGACGATAGTTCACGGAGACATCGGCACGGCGATGGAAGCTCTGAGGGCGATGAATGTCGTGCAGACGTACCTGATGCCGGGCTTCGTGCTTAAGAGCACATTCAAACGGCCGCCGAAACTCAGCATCGGCGAACTTCTTTTAAAGGCGTGGGTCATGCTGCGCCTCGTACCCGGCTTGATAGCCGCCGCATCCCGCTGAAGGCTGAAATCTTGAAAATCGATTAAGGAGACCGAATAATGAGCAACGATCTTTTCGAATTCTTCTGTCCGGTGAAAGTGATAAGCGGCCTTCAGGCGCTGGCCAACCTGCCGCACGAGATGGACCAGCTCGGGGCGCACCGGGCGTTGATCGTGACGGATAAAGGCGTAGTCGGGGCGGGCCTGATAAAGCATGTGGAGGCCGCGTTCGAGGGCGCCGGTTGCGAGATAGGCCGGATCTTCGACGAGACGCCGCCGGATTCGAGCAACGTCGTCGTCAATCAGGTGGCCGCGCTGTACCGCGAGTCAAAGTGCGACTGCATAGTCGCCGTCGGCGGCGGGAGCTGCATCGACACCGCGAAGGGCGTGAACATCGTTATCACTGAAGAGACCGACGATCTGATGAAGTTTCGGGGCGCGGAGCGTCTGAAGAAGCAGATGCGGCCGATGTTCGTCGTGCCCACCACCGCCGGCACAGGCTCGGAGGTCACGCTCGTGGCCGTCATCAGCAACGTTCAGGCCGGCGTGAAGATGGCTTTCACATCGGATCGCCTCTATCCGAACGTGGCGATTCTCGACCCGAGAATGACGCTCACCATGCCGCCAAAGATCACCGCCGCGACCGGCATGGACGCGCTCACCCACGCCTGCGAAGCCTACTATTGCCTTCAGAAAAACCCCATATCCGATTCGCTCGCGATCACCGCGATCAAGCTCACGCTGGCGAACCTCGCCACGTGCGTCGAGAACGGGAGCAACGAGCGCGCGCGGCTCTCGATGGCCGAAGCGTCGCTCATCGCCGGCATGGCGTTTTCGAACTCCATGGTGGGCATCGTGCACGCGATCGCGCACGCCACCGGCGGCGTCTGCCACGTCCCGCACGGCATAGCGAACGCCATCCTGCTGCCGTTCGGCATGGAGTACAACCTCGGCAAGAGCGCCGGGGTCATCGCCGAGCTCGCGCCGTATTTCTGCGGGCGCGACATCCCGGGCAGCGACGAAGACCGCGCAAGGGCAGTCATTCAGGCCGTCCGCGATCTCGGCGCGAAGCTCAACAAGTTGAGCGGCATGCCGCTCCGGCTGCGGGACGCCGGCGTTCCCGAGGACAAGCTTGCAGACATCGCGAAAGTCGCAGTCAACGACGGCGCCACGGTTTACAACCCGGAGGAAGTCACGTTCGACGAAGCCCTCGGAGTCCTCCGCCGCGCGTACTGAGCGTGAAGGCAGGGAAAAACAAGAATAGGTATGTAACTATAAATTGGCGTTGAAAGCGAAAATGCCTGAATTTTATATTTGCTCGGATAAACTTCTGTGTGTATTAAATCGAGCTTATAGTGCCTTGAAAGAAGTTGAAATCAAGGGTTGATTTTCTTTTCTTTGCAATCTTTACAGGAATAATCGATATTTATTTTACTTTCATAAATTGATGTTTTTTCTCTAATCAAAATAAAAGTCTTACAATTTTCGTCCCATTGGAATAACATTGCCTGCTCAAGAAATGTTTTCATATCAACGAAAGAATTCGGAAATAACAAAGCATACAAGGAGAAATCAAACTTATCAAACGCAGGGAATTGTTTTGTGAATTCTTCCCAAGCACATTTGAACCTGATATTCATTTCTTCCCAAACACTATTTTTCTTGCCTTCATCCGAGATACTATCGTTGAAGAATATTCCCATCCGACTGTTGCAAACAACATCGAGAAGCGATCTCATTGTAAAAGTGAACTCCTCGAATTCGTTTTCCACTTCTATAATCCAGTCATAGCTCCATATTGTTGGGTATTTTGTTTCATATTTGCAGCCGGGTTTTTCAGACTTTTTTTTGTATTCGTTCATGAAAGTGCAATCAAAGTGCAAATTCTCGTAATAGACCGTAGCTTCATTGTAAAAACAGTTTTCATTTTTGTTCGTAGGATCATAGAGATAATTATATAGCTTTTTATGCAACCTGCTTAATACACAAAGATTTTGATCATCATTGTTTTCTTCATATTTGATCAAAGGCTCAATATCTCCTTCCCATGCCTTTTTCTTATTTCCCCGCGAACCTAAAAAAAAATTGGTTCTTCTGGTTCGAAGAAAATCGCCTTTTTCAAGATGTTTCTTCGGCGAGTACTGCTCATGCGGTTCATTTTCCATCTCTTTCAAAATTTCAAAAAGGCTGTTCCTGAATTGCACGGCAGAGACTTTTGTATTTTCCATTTTTCACCTATTTGTGATACATAATCGGTCGATATTTATATTATGCTAACGACACAAACTTCTTCATCTATGCACAACACAATATTTCAAGTTACATTAATATGATTCACTCATTTCTTTTGCGATTCGTGTGACTTCCGATCTAATGCTTTCGGGTTTTATTATTTCCGCGTTTTCGCCCCAGCCGAGTATCCAGCTTATGAGTGGAATATAACACGAAACACGCATTTTCAAAACAAGGGACCCATCTTTTTTTTCTTTCAATGTTTGTGTCGGATGCCAGATATTTCTCTTTACCATGTGAGACACTTCCGGTTTGAATATTATTTCCACATTCCGAACCGGCCCCATGAATATTCCGAACCCGTGTTTAATTCCTTCTTTGAAAAAGTTGCGCTCGATTTGATATTACACACAACCACATGATGTTAATGGAAAACTGGTTGGGAAGGGTAACTTGTTGACAACATTATTGTAGGATTTCTTGAATGATAACCACGGTGTTGTCCCAAGACTGCGAGGACGGAGATGGTTCTGTTGAAAACAGTGGGTATAGCCTGATATATTAATTGAAATGATTGAATCCGGTGATCAGCTTGAATCTTTGAAGTCGAAGAGGCCCGAGTACGGGATTGTTGATGCGCACGCGCATTTCTTTCCGGGCGAGTGGTTCAAGGCGGTGTGGGAGTTTTTCGAGTCGCA
>JAKLIR010000320.1 GCA_022709505.1 bacterium
TCGGATCTGTTCTTTTCTGCAACACATCTATGTATTTTCTCGATCCGAGCGGCACGGTTTTGAATCCCTTGTAGGATTCAACCGGCCCCGGCGGTACGTTGACATTCAGCACCATCTTTTCGGGAAGCTTTCCTCCGGCCACCTGCTCCGCGAGTCCGGCCGTGAAAACAGCGGCAAGCGAATAATCCTGCGGCTCGTATTCCGAAAGAGAAACGGAAATTGCTCTGTACCCGAGCAATGCGCCCTCCATCGCCGCGGCGACGGTCCCAGAATAAAGAACATCCTCCCCGAGGTTCGGGCCTCCGTTGATTCCGGATATCACGATATCGGAATCGGGCGCAACTTCGAGCACGCCGAGCATCGCGCTGTCAGACGGCGTTCCATTCGTGGAATAAACCTCGACTCCGTTTTCCTCCGCGGCATGCTCGCGCTTAAGCCTGAGTGGTTTATGAAGAGTGACCGCGTGGCTCGCCGCGGACCTCTGCGCTTCCGGTGCGACAATCGTCACCTTCGCCCCGCGCGCCGAGAATTCCTTCGCAAGCGCCCAGATACCCCCCGCCCTGTAGCCGTCGTCATTGGTAAGTAGTACTTTCATATAACCTCTCTCGCATCCGCGCCGCAACGCATGGAAAATATTATAACAGCACCGCGGCTCCTATTTGTAAACGAAAAAGTTTTTGTTTGGAGAAAGCCGGTTCCCGCTCAGCCGCGGGCCGGCATGCCAAAAACGACCGCCTCGTACGCCTTCCGATAATGCAAAGCCGCGTTTCGTTCCTCTTCGATTTCTGCTGATCGGGGAGGCGGGATTTGAACCCGCGCTCTCACGCCCCCCAGACGTGCGCGTTAACCAGGCTACGCCACTCCCCGTTTATTCCTTATCACCCATGCTCTTCGCCGCTCTCTTCAAGCGGTCGAGCCGGTCCTTCAACTCATTCATATCGGCCGTCGTCGCAAGCCCGAGCCGGTCGAGAATATCGTTTATAGTCCCCTTGAAGTCAAGACTCGAAAAAACGCCCTTGCCAGCCGCATCTTCCCCTTCGGCGGCGTCGCCTTCCGCGACCGGGGCCTTCTTGGTCAACGGTATGTTTTCATAAAGATCGTCGAGGAACTCTTTCAAATCCTCGCCGCGCGCTTCGCCACGTCGCACAAGTTCGTCCTGTAACTCGCTCATCTTGTCGCGAACGTAATCAGCGAGGCCGAGCCCCATATATAGAATGTCTTTAAATATACCGGCCATATCCGTTCTTTCCGCCTCATTACCAACGGTTTAATAGTATAAAGATATTTCAGAATCAAAGCAATACACATCTTTCATCAGCTTCATCCGACCTTGTTACGCCTTCATCCGACCGCCTTTAGCGCCCGGCCGGCCGCCTCCTCCGGACTCTCGACTATCACGAAGTTTTCATCTTCGCACCCGATCATGTCCAGCCGCCAGCTATTAAGAGCGAACACCTTCTTTCCCGACTTCAAAGCGAGCGCAATTTCAGACAAAGTACCATAAGAACCCGAAATCGCGATGACGGCTTGCGACGAACGAACGTTGATCGCGTTCCTCGCGTGCGACATCCCGGTCGCGATCGAGATCGTCACATACTTATTAGCCTCCCCTCCCTCAAAACCCGGAAGTATCCCTATCACTTCCCCACCCGCCTCCACCGCTCCACGCGCGGCCGCCTCCATAACCCCACCTCCGCCGCCGCACAAAAGCAACGCTCCTCCCTCCGCCACAAGCCTCCCGATAGTCCGCGCGGCCTCGCATTCACCAGTGGTCGCTTCACCCGGCCCCATCACTCCTATTATCGGCCTTCTCATTTCTCACCCCCGGTTCCGTATTTCCGTCATTGATTGATTTTACCACTTTAGCGCGAAGCCCTCACGCGCTGCGCTTTCTTTCATCAGCACCCGCCGCAAATCTGATTTTGTGTCGGCGGCGCCAAAAATAAACATACGTTTACTCCCTCATGCAAAATCATGATAGAATGAACCGGAATCTTTCAATCGGATTTGGGTTGCAATGATTCAGAGCGGATTAAAAGCACGGCGAAAAGAACATCATAGAGCTTAGCCGAGATTTAAATGAAAAAAATGCGACGACAACGAAGCAGTTCCCTGCCATGAACATTGCCGCGGATTCGGCGCACTGTTGACGAATCCGGGATGAAACAGAGATTTTTGTAGCCGAACAGCGCCATGATTTCAAACTATGACGATTACAGAAAACTGAAAAAAAGCGTCCTGCTTGTCGGTGAAGAGAACAAAGCGAGCTACGTTACCGACAAGATGACCTCCGTTTCGGAGCGTCTCGTCCGTTGTTTCTGGTACGATCAACTGATCGACGCCGCCAAGGTTCGCGCAACAGACGGGCGTAACATAAAAATATTCTCCCAAGGCGAATGGAACACCGGCCCCGGCCCCGATTTCAAGGAAGCTCTCGTCCGATTCGATTCGGACGACACTATCAAGTGCGACATCGAGATACACGTCCGCTCCTCCGAGTGGAAAAATCACGGCCACGACAAAAACCCTGAATACGATTCCGTGGGGCTTCACGTCGTTCTCTGGAACGACAGCGCCGGCAAACCGACTCTCAATTCAAGAGGCGAAAGCATCCCTCAATTGGTTCTGGCGGAGTGCCTCGAAGATGAGATCGATACGCTCGCGGCGCGAATCGACATGGAGAACTATCCCTATTCGAGCGAAAGCCGGGTCGGCGACTGCAGCGATGAAGCCGCGAGAAATCCGGAGCGGTTGAAACTGCTACTCGAAATGGCGGGAGCGGACAGAATATTTTACAAAGCGGCGCGTATGGATCGCGAACTCCGCACGAAAAACCTCGACACGGTTTTTTACAGGACCATGATGGAAGGGTTCGGTTACGGCGGCAACAAAACAGCCTTCAGGCGGCTCGCCGGGATCGTCTCGCTTTCGGCGATTAAAAAAATTCTCGACGCCGCGCCTCACACGGAACGCGCGGCGGCTCTTCAAGCGGTCTTCATCGGCGCTTCGGGCTTGCTGGAAGGTTTCGAAATACCACTTTGGGATGCCGAAACCCGCGCCCTCTTTTCCTCGATCGAGGAAAACTGGAGCAAATATTCACATCTCATCAATCGCGACAGGATGGCGAAGAACGACTGGTCTCAGCGCAGCGTGCGCCCGGCGAATTTCCCGATACGCCGAGTGGTCGGAGCGGGCGCCTTGATGGCCGACCGGCTCGGCGCCGAACCGGCGAACATTTTGATCCGTCTCGCCGGAACGATAAGTTCTGCCGACAGTTTCAACACGATGAAAAAGGCCGCCGCCGGCTTCCGCGACTCCCTCGTATGTGAAGGAGTAAACTACTGGGCTAACAGAGTGACACCCGGCGGAAAACGCGTGGATCGAGTACCCGCTCTCATCGGCGCCGGCCTTGCCGACACTATATTCATCAACACCTGCATTCCCCTGCTCCTGTGCATCGCGGACCGGAATGACGACAGGCTTCTTCGCGATAGAACTATCGATATTTATAAGAACCTTCATTCGCTCGAATCACATAAAATCTCACGCCTGATGCTCGACCGCCTAAGATGGACCTCATGCTCGCCGGAGTCGAAAAAACCGGCGAGAGAAATAACCCAGCAAGGACTTCTCCAAATATTCTTCGACTTCTGCGACGGGAACATCCGCAACTGCTCGAACTGCAAGCTGCCGGCGATTTTGAAACGCTGCTGACATGGTTTTCGGGTGAAATTCCCGGCCGGCTACGTTCCCTTACTTCCGGTATGAGCAGCCAACAGGATAAGACCGCACGTTATGATATCTTTATTGCTATTGGAGATCAAACGCACATGATCGTCGTGAACTTTAATAATCCGCAGCCTTTCAAGCATCCGAAATTCCACTACGTATTTCTGTTTCATATCGGCATTGAATATCGTTAAGAAATCACTATATGGGCACACCGTCTTCCTGTCGAGACTGAGCAGAACGAACTTAGCCATCTCGAATTCGGCGTTAATCTTCTTCGCGCTGTAATCGGGAGCGTCCGGATCAAAACGCGGAGGCATCGTTTCAGTCGTCATGTATGAAAGTTCGCCGAAGATGTGTGAACGAGCGCCGCTTCCGATACCGAACACCGAAAACGGCTGTATGGGAAGGTCGCTGTAAAAATCGTTTTTTTCATCTATGAAATCCGTCGACAACTTAGAGCCTTCGCGCATCCAAGGCGCTTCGAAGTTCCACGAATCGAACTCGGGGCCGATTTTCGTGTATGCGTATCCATGGGAATCCGCGATCTCCGCCACCGCGCCAACCGTCATCAGCGCCATGCGCCGGCATTCACTCTTGAAAAGCTCCATGTCCCCGGCGAAATACTTCTCGACATAGTTCAGCTCGGGTCTCAATTGATAAATCGTTATCTTGTCCGGAGCGAGCGCAACGATTTTTCCGAAAGACGCAATGAACGATTCCGGCGTCTCTCCCTTAAGCCCCATAAGCAAATCCATGTTATGTCCCCTGTAAAACCCGCCCTTATTTATCAATT